>JACVRX010000007.1 GCA_014534205.1 Jiangellaceae bacterium | reverse complement strand
TCGCCCAAATAGCGCTTGTCGGTATTCCATTCGAGGACGGGCGGCGGGTTCACGATGTGCCGCACCGATCGAGCCCAGGCGAGGAACGCCTCCCGTCGAGGGGCGTAGTCCCAAGTCGAGCGGACGAGTACCAGCTCGAATTCGCCCCATTCGGCCGTCGGGTCGTCCCATACCTGCCACCGTCCGTCGACTACCTCCGGCAGCCGGGCGTCGTCGCGGTCGCCGTTCGGCAACGCAGCACACGTGGCGAGCGCGAGCCGCGTGGTACTCCGGCGATCGTCACCCATGGTTCGGACCGGTTCAGTCCATCCGCTCTATCACCAGCGGCAGCAACTCCGGACGCGAGCCGGCAGGAGCGATCTCGTAGCCGCCGTCCAGAGCCGCGAGCGCCCGCTGGAATCGCGCCGGCTCGTCGGTGTGCAGCGTCAGTAGTGGCTCACCGGCGCGCACCAGCGCACCCGGCTTGGCATGCATCTCGACGCCGGCCGCCGGCTGCACGGGAACGTCTTTGCGAGCTCGGCCAGCGCCCAGCCGCCACGTGGCCACACCCACGGCGAGCGCGTCGAGCTTCGTCAGCACGCCGTCCGCCGGCGCCAGTACCGTGTGTGTTTCGGTCGCTGCGGGCAGCGCGACGTCCGGGTCACCGCCCTGGACGCGGATCATCGCCCGCCAGACGTCCATCGCGGAGCCATCGGAGAGTGCGTTGGCCGGGTCCCGGCCGGCACCGATCCCAGCCGCTGACAGCATGTCGCGTGCCAGCGTGACGCTGAGCTCGACGACGTCCTCCGGCCCGCCGCCGGCGAGCACATCGACCGCTTCACGCACCTCCAGGGCATTGCCGGCGGTCAGCCCGAGTGGGGTATCCATGCCGGTCAGCAGCGCGACTGTGCGCACACCGGCATCCGTGCCGAGCTCGACCATGATCCGCGCCAGCTCCGCGGCGGATCCGACGTCGTTGACGAGTGCGCCGCTGCCGGCCTTGACGTCGAGTACCAGAGCCCCGGCGCCTGCGGCGATCTTCTTGCTCATGATCGACGACGCGATCAGCGGGATGGACTCGACCGTTCCGGTGACGTCACGCAGCGCGTAGAGCCGGCGGTCCACCGGCGCGAGGTCTTCTCCGGCCGCTCCGACCAGTGCTCCGACGGATTTCAGCTGCGTCAGTAGCTCGTCCGCCGAGACGGCAGCCCGCCATCCCGGGATCGACTCGAGCTTGTCCAACGTGCCTCCGGTGTGGCCGAGCCCGCGCCCAGCCAGGTGCGGGACCGCGGCACCGCACGCCGCAACGGTGGGGACGACCACCAGGGTGATCTTGTCACCGACGCCACCGGTGGAGTGTTTGTCGACCGTGGGGCGCTCCAGCGCCGACCAGTCCAGCCGTGAGCCGCTCGCAATCGTGGCGGCCGTCCAGCGCGCGATCTCGCGCGGAGCCATACCGCGTAGCAGGATGGCCATCGCCAGGGCGGCCATCTGCTCGTCCGCAACGGCTCCCCGGCTGAACGCGCCGACCACCCAGTCCACCTGCTCGTCGGACAGCTCGCCGCCGTCACGCTTGGTGCGGATCAGGTCGACGGCATCGAACTCGGCAGTCACGGCTCGATCCTCACCGACCGCTGTCACGGGCCGCCAGCGCCTCTGCGGCGAGCGAACGACCGGCGGGCGCCGGCTGGGAGCCGCCGAGCCAGCACCAGGCCTGCCGAGCCAGCACCAGGCCTGCCCGTACATCACCAGGCCTACAGGCCTGGTGATGTACCGGCACGGGTGGTGAACGTGGTCATTCCAGATCGGTTACGTCGGACTCCTTGCATGCCGTGCTGGCTTGGGCTTTCGGCGTCCGTGTCAGAAGAACGCTGCGGGCGGCTCGTACACGCCCCATACGTCTCGCAATGCGTCGCATACCTCGCCCACCGTTGCCCGCGCCGCCAGCGCGTCCTTCATCGGATGCAGCACGTTGTCCCGCCTCGCGGCCGTAGCCCGCAGCGCGTGCAGGGCTCGGGACACGTCGGACTGCGACCTGGTGGCGCGCAACTCCGACAGCCGGCGCCGCTGTGCCTCCTCGATCGCCGGGTCGACACGCAGCGGCTCGTACGGCTCCTCCTCGTCGGCGGTGAAGCGGTTGACGCCGACGACGACCCGCTCGCCGGCATCGATCTGCCGCGCGACGGTATAGGCGGAGCGCTCGATCTCGTTCTTCTGGAAACCCTTCTCGATCGCGTGCACCGCCCCACCGAGATCTTCGACCCGGGACATGAGCTCGACTGCCGCGGCCTCCAGGTCGTCGGTCAACGACTCCAGCGCATACGAGCCGGCGAACGGGTCGACGGTGTGGGTGACATCGGTCTCGTGGGTGAGCACCTGCTGAGTCCGCAAGGCCAGCCGGGCGGACTTCTCCGTCGGCAGCGCGATTGCTTCGTCGAACGCATTGGTGTGCAGCGACTGGGTACCTCCGAGCACGGCGGCGAGGGCCTGCACGGTGACCCTGACCAGGTTGAGCTCCGGTTGCTGGGCGGTGAGCTGCACGCCTGCGGTCTGGGTGTGGAACCGCAGCATCTGCGAGCGCGGGTCGCGTGCGCCGAACTCGTCGCGCATCATCCGCGCCCAGATCCGCCGGGCCGCCCGGAACTTCGCGACCTCCTCGAGCAGCGCGGTCCGGGCCACGAAGAAGAAGGACAGCCGCGGGGCGAACTCGTCGACCTGCAGGCCGGCGGACTGCGCCGCGCGTACGTACTCCCGGCCGTTCGCCAGAGTGAACGCCACCTCCTGCACCGGCGTCGCACCGGCCTCGGCCATGTGGTAGCCGGAGATGGAGATCGTGTTCCAGCGCGGCAGGTCGCGGCGGCAGTAGGCGAAGATGTCGCTGGTCAGCCGCAGCGACTCGGCCGGCGGATAGATGTAGGTGCCGCGGGCTATGTACTCCTTGAGCACGTCGTTCTGGGTGGTCCCGGACAGCGCACCGCCGGCAACGCCCTGTTCCTCGCCGACCAGCTGGTAGAGCAGCAGCAACAGCGCCGCGGGAGCGTTGATCGTCATCGACGTCGACACCCGGTCCAGCGGGATGCCGTCAAACAGCACTCGCATGTCATCGAGCGAGTCGATGGCGACGCCTACTTTGCCGACCTCGCCGTGTGCGATGGGCGCGTCGGAGTCATAGCCCATCTGCGTCGGCAGATCGAACGCTACGGAGAGCCCTCCGGTGCCGGCCGCGACGAGCTGGTGGTAGCGCCGGTTGGACTCTGCCGCGGTGCCGTAGCCGGCGTACTGGCGCATTGTCCACGGGCGGCCGGTGTACATCGTCGGGTACACCCCGCGAGTGAACGGGAACTCACCTGGTTCGCCGAGGCGCTCGGCGGGGTCCCAGCCGGCCAGCGACTGCGGACCATAGACCGGCGCGAACGGCAGGCCCGACTCAGTTCGGGCGGCGTCGTCGCTCATGACGACACGGTAGTGAGCGGCGGGCGTCGGCGCGGCCAGTTGCCCAGGGGCGCGGCGAGCATCCGAGCAGGCCAGCGAGTTGTCAGACCTGGCAGCCACTCGAGCGCTAGTTGATGGGATGCACCGAGGTCTGGCCGTCCGCCCGCACCACGAGGAACCGCTCGGCTCTACGGAAGCGGACTCGCTTGGGCAGCACGTGGCGGCCCGCGTCCAGCCGCCCGGAATGCAGCCGCTGCTCGTGTGCTCGATACAGCAGGTCCAGCCGGAAGAGCTCCACGGTGACGTCCGCGGGACGTCGCAGGCTGAGCACCACGCGCTCGTCCCCCGGGTCCAGCCACGCCGACGCGACGATCCGGTCCCACCCAGCCGGCGGGCCGAGTGCCTCCTGCACCTGCGCCTCCTGCAGCGCGGTGATCGGCGCCAGCCCGTCGACCACCCGCAGCGACGGGTTTCGTGCTCGCAGCGCGCTGATCAGCGAGTCGCGCTTCGTGCCGACGACTCCACGGCCGAGCGCCAGCACGTCGTACTTGCTTCCGTCAAGCTCCGTGCATGCCTGCTCGACGTCGGTCTCCTGCCGAACGTGCAGACCGTGCCGGGACAGCGCATCGGCGAGCCGCCTGAGCACGTCGGCCCGCCTGCCCACCAGCAGCACCCGTTCGGCTGTCGGCACAGACCCACTCCTTCGTGGGCGGTTGCACCTGCGATCGTGATCGTCATACGCCAGGACGACCCGTCGTAACCCGGTGTTCGCATGCTGAGACGGCGACCAGCAGAGCCGGTTGCGCCGGTGTGCCCGCTGTGGCTGATCGCCGCACCTGGCCGCTGTGTCCTGCATCACGGCCACGTCGCGCCGGCACCACTACGATGATCGCAGGTCAGGGCGACGAAGCCCGGGCCGCTCGAGCGATGGAGGCGCAGGACGTGCCGAACGCGCCGGCTGGCACCATCTACCGGGGCCGCGAGGGCATGTGGTCCTGGGTGGCCCACCGGATCACCGGTGTCGGCATCTTCTTCTTCCTGTTCGCGCACGTCCTCGACACGGCGCTGGTCCGGGTCTCCCCGGAGGCGTACAACGCAGTGATCGGGACCTACAAGAACCCGATCGTCGGGGTGATGGAAGTCGGTCTGGTGGCAGCCGTGGTGTTCCACGCGTTGAACGGGCTGCGCGTCGTGTTAGTAGACTTCTGGTTCCAGGGCCCGCGCTACCACCGGCCGATGTTTGTCGGCGTCCTCGGCCTATGGGCTGCGTTGATGGTGCCCTTCACCGTCCGGCACCTCATGCACGTGTTCGGGGGTTGAGCGCATGACACCCATCGCTCCGCCGCGCAGCCCGCGTCGCCAGCACGGCGCGCTGAACACCGAGCTCTACGCCTGGCTGTTCATGCGGGTGTCAGGCGTGTTCCTGGTGCTGTTGGTGCTGGGCCACTTGCTGGTCAACTTGGTGCTGGGTGAAGGCATCAGCGCGATCGACTTCGCGTTCGTCGCGGGCAAGTGGGCCAGCCCGTTCTGGCAGGTGTGGGACCTGCTGATGTTGTGGCTGGCGATGATTCATGGCACCAACGGGCTGCGCACGGTCATCAACGACTACGCCGAACGCGATCAGACCAGATTCTGGCTGAAGATGCTGCTCTACGTCGCATCCGTCACCACGATCCTGCTCGGCACGCTGGTGATCTTCTCCTTTGATCCATGCCCGGCCGGCCAACCCGCCGACCTGCTGCCGTCGTTCTGCCGGGCGTCCTAGGAGGCGAGCATGCAGACCCACCAGTACGACGTCGTCATCGTCGGCGCCGGTGGGGCCGGGATGCGCGCAGCGCTGGAAGCCGGCAAGCGGGTGCGCACTGCGGTGCTCACCAAGCTCTACCCGACTCGTTCGCACACGGGCGCCGCGCAGGGCGGGATGTGCGCGGCACTCGCGAACGTCGAAGAGGACAACTGGGAGTGGCACACCTTCGACACCGTCAAGGGCGGCGATTACCTGGTCGACCAGGACGCCGCCGAGGTGATGTGCCGGGAAGCGATCGACGCGGTCCTCGACCTGGAGAAGATGGGGCTGCCGTTCAACCGAACCCCCGAAGGCCGCATCGACCAGCGGCGTTTCGGCGGGCACACCCGCAAGCACGGCGAGGCGGCGGTACGGCGGTCCTGCTTCGCCGCCGACCGCACCGGTCACATGATTCTGCAGACGCTCTACCAGCAGTGCATCAAGCACGGGATCCAGTTCTTCAATGAGTTCTACGTGCTGGACCTGGTCATGTCCGGCCGCCACGCGGCCGGTGTGGTGGCGTACGAGCTGGCGACGGGCGAAGTGCATGTCTTCTCGGCCAAGGCGGTGATCTTCGCTACCGGGGGATTCGGCAAAGTGTTCCGGACGACGTCCAACGCGCACACGCTGACCGGCGACGGCATGGGCATCGTCTGGCGCAAGGGTCTGCCGCTGGAGGACGTGGAGTTCTACCAGTTCCACCCGACTGGGCTCGCCGGACTCGGCGTGCTGCTTTCCGAGGCCGCCCGCGGCGAGGGAGGCATCCTGCGCAACGTCGACGGTGAGCGGTTCATGGAGCGCTACGCCCCGACGATCAAGGACCTGGCGCCTCGGGACATGGTCGCGCGGGCGATGGCGAACGAGGTACGGGAGGGACGCGGTTGCGGGCCGGAAGGCTCGTACGTTCACCTGGACCTCACCCACCTCGAACCCGCGCACATCGACGCCAAGCTGCCGGACATCACCGAGTTCGCGCGCACGTACCTGGGTGTCGAGCCGTACACCGAGCCCGTGCCGGTATACCCGACGGCGCACTATGCGATGGGCGGCATTCCCACCAACGTGTCGGCGGAGGTGCTGAGCGACAACACCACGCCGGTTCCCGGCCTCTACGCGGCCGGCGAGGTGGCGTGCGTCTCGGTCCACGGCGCCAACCGGCTGGGCACCAACTCGCTGCTCGACATCAACGTGTTCGGTCGGCGCGCGGGCATCGCTGCGGGCGAGTACGCGGCGCACGTCGGGCACGCCGGTCTGCCACCGAACCCGGAGGCGTTCGTCGTCCGCATGCTCTCGTCGCTGCGTGACGGCGAGGGCGGGGAGCGAGTCGCGCACGTGCGGGCCGAGATGCAGGCGACCATGGACGCGAACGCGCAGGTGTACCGGACGGAGGCGTCGCTCAAGCAGGCACTCTCCGACCTCGCCGGCCTCAAGGAGCGCTACTCTCGGGTGACCGTTCAGGACAAGGGCCGCCGGTTCAACACCGATCTGCTCGAGGCCGTCGAGCTCGGCTTCCTGTTGGATCTCGCCGAGGTACTGGTGACAGGGGCGCTGGCCCGCACCGAGAGCCGCGGCGGGCACTTCCGCGAGGACTACCCGAACCGCGACGACGTCAACTTCATGCGCCACACCATGGCCTACCGGTCGCTGGACAGCGCCGGCCGACCGGAGATCAGGCTGGAGTACAAGCCGGTGACGATGACGCGCTACAAGCCGATGGAGCGGAAGTACTGATGGCCGCCGCCGAACCGTCGGCAAATGCCGAGCACACGCAGGACGCATTCCTGCCGTCGTCTCGACGCGAGATGCCGGAGGCGGAGGAGCACCGTCGCCTGGAGCGGGTCTCGAAGAGCTTCGACATCACGTTGAAGATCCGCCGGTTCGACCCGGACCGCGACACCGAGCCGCACTGGGAGAACTACACCGTGTCGGTGGAGCCGACGGACCGGCTGCTCGATGCTCTACACAAGGTCAAGTGGGAGATCGACGGCTCGCTTACCTTTCGCAGGTCGTGTGCGCATGGGATCTGCGGCTCGGACGCCATGCGGATCAACGGACGCAACCGGCTCGCCTGCAAGACACTGGTCCGCGACGTCAACGCGGAGTCCGAAGTCACCGTCGAACCGATGAAGGGTCTGCCCGTCCTCAAAGACCTGATCGTGGACATGGAGCCGTTCTTCGAGGCGTACCGGTCGGTGATGCCCTACCTCGTCACCTCCGGCAACGAGCCCACCCGGGAGCGGCTGCAGACGCCCGAACAGCGCGAGCGGTTCGACGACACCACCAAATGCATCCTGTGTGCCGCCTGCACCACGTCGTGTCCGGTCTACTGGAGCGACGGGGAGTACTTCGGCCCGCAGGCCATCGTCGGCGCACACCGGTTCATCTTCGACAGCCGGGACGAGGCCGCCGAGCAGCGGCTGGAGATCCTCAACGACCGCGAGGGCGTCTGGCGCTGCCGGACCACCTTCAACTGCACCGAAGCGTGCCCGCGAGGCATCGAGGTGACCAAGGCGATCCAGGAAGTGAAGCGGGCGTTGATCTTCCGCCGGGTCTAGGGCCCACTGCGATCGGGGATCTGCTGAACGGCCCACTTGTTGCCGTCCGGATCGGCGAAGAAAATGAACGAGCCCCAGTCGAAGGCCTGGACGTCGCTGACGTCGACGTCGCGCTCGACGAGTTGCGTTCTGGCTGCGTGTACGTCGTCCACCACGATCTGCACCTGCGCCGATCCCGGCGGCGAGTCGATGATCCCCCTACCAATGGTGATCGAGCAGGCGGACCCTGGCGGAGTGAGCTGGACGAACCGCAGCTCCTCGTTGACCTGGTGGTCATGGTCGAGCTCGAAGCCGGCCTGCTCGATGTAGAACGCCTTCGCCCGTTCCACGTCCGTGACGGGGATCGACACGAGCTCGATCTTCCAGTCCATCCGGTTCTACCTCCCGGTTGCCAGCTCCCGTTGCCAGCTCGGCCGCTCGGACTCTACACAGCGACCGTCGATCGGAGTCAGAGCTTGACCACGGGTGCGTACCGCAGCAGCAGCGTCTTCAGTCCGGAGTCGCCGAAGTCGACGGTGGCCTGAGCCTGCTCTCCGGAACCCATGGTGGAGATCACCGTCCCGAGGCCGAACGCATCGTGGGTGACCCGGTCGCCGGGGGCGAGGACCGGGATGGGCCGGTTCGACGGCCGGGCGCTGCGCAACCATGGCCGGCGGGCCGGCGACGCGGCGGCCGACCGCCACCGGGTCTGGTCCGCCTCCGTGCGGCGCCAGTCCACCAGCTGCTCCGGGATGTCTGCGAGGAAACGCGAGGGCGGGCTCTGGTTGGGCGCTCCCCAGGCGCTGCGAACCACAGCCCGGGTCAGGTAGAGCCGTTCCTGTGCCCGGGTGATCCCGACGTAGGCCAACCGCCGCTCCTCCTCGAGCTCGCGCGGCTCGTCGGCGGAGCGCGCGTGCGGGAAGACACCCTCCTCGAGCCCGGTGAGGAACACGACCGGGAACTCCAGCCCCTTGGCGGTGTGCAACGTCATCAGCGTGACGACGCCGCCGCGGTCGTCGCCCTCCGGGATCTCGTCCGCGTCGGCGACCAGGCTCACATGTTCCAGAAGACCGACGAGCAGGTCGCCCTCTTCCCCTGCGGCCAGCGACCCCTCGAACTCACGGGCGACCGCCACCAGCTCCCGCAGGTTCTCGACCCGGGTCTCGTCCTGCGGGTCCGTCGACTGCTGCAGCTCGGTGAGGTAACCGGTACGGTCCAGGATCGCCTCCAGCACGACCGACGGCGGTTCGCCGTCCGCGACCAGCGAGCGCAGGCCGTCGATGATCGCCACGAACGCCGAGACCGCCTGGACGGCTCGCGGACCCAGCCCCGGCACGTCGGCCGCCCTGCGCAGTGCCTGCCAGTACGAGACGCCCTTCCCCTCGGCGAATGCCGCAACCTGAGCTTCGGTCTTGTCGCCGATGTTGCGGCGGGGGACGTTCAGGATGCGCCGCAGCGAGACGGCGTCGTCCGGGTTCGCGATCGTGCGGAGGTAGGCCAGCGCGTCACGGACTTCGCGGCGCTCGTAGAACCGGACTGCGCCGACGACCTTGTACGGCAGCCCAACCCGAATGAAGACCTCCTCGAAGACCCGGGACTGGGCGTTCGTCCGGTAGAACACCGCCACGTTGCCGGGCTTGGCCACGCCGTCGTCCGTCAGCCGGTCGATCTCCTCGACGACGAACTGCGCCTCAGCGTGCTCGTCGTCGGCGACGTACCCGACGACCTTGGCGCCGGCGCCGACGTCGGTCCAGAGCCGCTTGGGCTTGCGGTCGGGGTTGTGCGAGATGACCGCGTTGGCCGCGCTCAGGATGGTCTGTGTCGACCGGTAGTTCTGCTCGAGCAGGATCACCCGGGCGTCGGGGTAGTCGGTCTCGAACTGCAGGATGTTGCGGATCGTCGCGCCGCGGAAAGCATAGATCGACTGGTCGGCGTCGCCGACGACACACAACTCGGCCGGGTCCAGCTCGGCCGGGATGTCCTCGCCACCATGGTCGCCACCACCTACGAGGTCGCCATCGACGGTGCGGCGCCGCTTCGTGCCGACGAGCTCACGAACCAGCACGTACTGGGCGTGGTTGGTGTCCTGGTACTCGTCGACGAGGACGTGCCGGAACCGGCGCCGGTACTCGTCGGCGACATCGGGAAACGACTGCAGGAGGTGCACTGTGGTCATGATCAGGTCGTCGAAGTCGAACGCGTTGGCCTGCGACAGCCGGCGTTGATAATTGCCGTATATCTCGGCGACGAGCAGCTGCTTGTCGGTCGTTGCCCGCGCCCGCGCCGTCTCGTGGTCGATGAGCTCGTTCTTCAGACTGCTGATCGCATGGTTGAACGCGCGGGGAGGGTGCCGCTTGGGGTCCAGGTCGAGGTCCTGGCAGACCTGTTTCATCAACCGCTGAGAGTCGGCGTCGTCGTAGATCGTGAACGACGACGTGAAGCCGAACCGCTTGGCCTCCCGCCGCAAGATTCGGACGCAGGCAGAATGGAACGTCGAGACCCACATCGCGTTGGCTCGGCGGCCCACCAGCGCGGCCACCCGTTGTTTCATTTCACCGGCGGCCTTGTTGGTGAACGTGATGGCGAGTATCTCGGTAGGCCGGACGGCGCGGGCGCCGAGCAGGTATGCGATCCGGCGGGTGAGCACCCGGGTCTTGCCCGAGCCGGCGCCGGCGACGATGAGCAACGGCGAGCCGGCGTGGGTGACCGCGTCGCGCTGCGGTGGATTGAGGCCTTCGAGGATCGACTCCGGATCGGTCCGGCGGCGCTCGCGAGCGTCGTCGGTGAACTCGTCGCTCGTCGGCGACGTCTCTGCGGGGACCACGGCCATCTCGGCCCCCGAGTCTAGGAGCCGCCACGGACCACGACCCCCGACCCCGCCGGCGGCGACGTCACTGTTCTGGAATGACCACGTACACCACCCGTGTTGGTAGATCACCAGGCCTGCACGCCTGGTGATGTACCGGTAGGCCTGGTGATGCTCGATACGGCTACCCTCGTGCGGCAATGGACGCCCTGTACAAAGCGCTGCTCGTGCTGCACTTCGTCGGCATGGCGAGCCTGATTGGCGGCTGGCTGGTCCAGTTGACCGCCGGCACCGAACGGTACGTCAACCTGGCCATGGTTCACGGCGTGCTCACTCAGCTGGTCACGGGTGTGCTGCTCGCGGGCCTTGCTGAAGGCGTGGAGTCGCTAGACCGCAACGTCGACCGAGCCAAGATCGGCGTCAAGCTGGTCGTCACCCTGATCGTGGCGCTGTTGTGCTGGGTCAACCGTCGCCGCCTCACCGTGCCGAACGGCCTGTTCTTGCTGCTCGGGCTGCTCGCGATCGGCAACGTCGTGGTGGCGGTGTTCTGGACCTGACCAGCCCGTCAAACTGCGGCGGACACTGTATGCGCAGGAAGCCATCACCAGGCCGGCCCTTACATCACCCGCCCTGCTGGCCTGGTGATGTAGGGGCACGGGTGGTGTACGTGGTCATTCCAGAAGTGTGAGGCAAACGCTCCCGTGGGCAGGGTCAGACGAGGCGGCGGTCCGTCGCCCAGCGGGTCAGCTGGTACCGGTTCGAAAGCTGCAGTTTGCGCAGCACGGCGGAGACGTGTGTCTCGACAGTCTTCACCGATATGAACAGCTCCTTGGCGATCTCCTTGTAGGCGTAGCCGCGGGCGATCAGCCGCAACACCTCTCGCTCGCGTGCACTCAGCCGGTCCAGGTCCTCGTCCACGCTCGGCGGCTCGGAGCCTGCGAACGCGTCGAGGACGAAGCCGGCGAGCCGCGGCGAGAACACGGCGTCACCGTCGGCGACGCGTCGCACTGCCGCGGTCAACTCGTCGCCGGTGATGGACTTGGTGACGTACCCCCGAGCACCGGCGCGGATGGTTCCGATGACGTCCTCCGCGGCGTCCGAAACCGACAGCGCGAGAAACCGCGTTTCCGGCGCCGAACCACCGGCCTGCACCTGGCGCAGCACCTCCGCACCGCCACCGCCTGGCAGGTGCACGTCGAGCAGCACGACGTCTGGCTTGGTCTTCGTCACCACCCGGACCGCTTCCGGCACGTCGGCAGCCTCCCCGACGACGGCCACCGACGATCCCAGCTCTGCCCGGACACCGGTCCGGAACATCGCATGGTCGTCCACCAACACCACCGTGATCGGGCGCTCGGCCATCTATGCCCTCCGGGTCGACAGGTGAACTTCGGTGCCTTCCTCCGCGCCCGACCGGATCCGGGCGCTTCCGCCGTGCCGTTGCATCCGGTCCACGATCGAGTGCCGGATCCCGAGCCGGTCCGCCGACACGGCGTCGACGTCGAACCCGCGGCCACGGTCGCGGACGAACACGTCGACGTCCCCGGCCTCGACCTCGGCGTAGATGTCCACCCGGGGTGCCGCCGAATGCTTGGCGGCATTGACGGCCGCCTCCCGCACGGCGCTGACCAGGGCGCGGGCACGCTCGTCCAGGCTGGCGTCGCCGACCGTCACCATCTCCACCGGCACGCCGTGCGCTTCCTCCACCTCCGCTGCGACCCCGCGCAGCGCCGCGGCGAACGATGCGGTGACATCCACCCGGTCGGCGTACAGCCAGCTGCGCAGATCACGTTCCTGGCTGCGCGCCAGCCGCACCACCTCACGCGGGTGGTCCGCGTGCTTCTGGATCAACGCCAGCGTCTGCAAGACCGAGTCGTGCAGGTGTGCAGCCACGTCCGCGCGCTCCTGCGAGACGATGCGTTCCCGGCGCTCGGCGTTGAGCTCACGCCACAGCCGCCAGAGCCACGGCCCCGCGATCAACCCGAGCCCGACGAGAATTGCCGCAACACCGAGCAGGCTGTCGAGCACCTGCTGCAGCTCGCCCTGTCCCACGAGGAACACCAGGACGCCGACGGCGACGATGGCAGCACCCACCACGAACCGCAGCGCTCCGAACCAGCCACCGCCCGCCAGCCGGGCGAGCCAGGACGACGCGGTGGTCGGTCCGGCCGGCTCGTCAGTGGTCTGCCAGATCAGAGCAACACCGAGGACGCCGAGAAGTAGCGGTAGCAACAGCGCGGGTGTCGTTCCGAACGGGGTGTGCTGGAACAGCAGCACCAGCCCGCCGGCGAGCAAGGCCAGGGCAATGAGCTGCCCAGCGTCGCCGGCGCGCGGCGGGCGGAGCCGGCGGCGGCCGGCTCGCGTGGCGGCGGCGAGCCCGGCGGGTTCCGGACGGTCCCTGTCCAGGGACGTGAACATCCACAGCGCCAGGTAGAGCACGATGCCGAAGCCGCCCAGCACCGCGAGCACCGCGAACCCGATGCGGACGGTGAGCGGCTGCAGCCCCAGGTGCTCAGCCAGTCCGGTCGCCACGCCGCCGACGAGCCGGCCGTCCGACCGTCTGGAGAAGGTCCGCACCGGTGTGTCGGTTCGGGACCACGACCGTCCTGTATCCGGCGTGCTGCCGGCGGGCTCGGCCGACGTCGTGGTCATGCGACGATGGTCACACGGTCCGGTGCGGGTTGCCATGAGGGAGACCCCGCCGGACTACCCGGCGAAGGCCAGGGTCGGACCGGGGCGATCCCCGATGCCGCGCCGACCCGTCGGCGCACACGATCGAGCCATGTCTCAATCGGACATTCCTCGGGTCGGCACCACCGAGCCGAGGCGCGGCAGTCAGTGGCGCACCTTGCGCCGCAGCCGGTCGGACCGCTATGTCGCCGGAGTCCTCGGCGGCTTGGCCCGGCGGCTCGACGTCGACCCGCTGCTGCTGCGGATCACCACGGTGGTCCTGGCGTTCTTCGGCGTCGGCCTGACGCTGTACGCGGTCGGCTGGCTGCTAATACCCGCCGAAGACGACGAGCACTCCGTCGCCGAGCAGGCGCTCGGGCGCGGTCCGGGCGGTCCGCGCGCGGACGCCGTCGCGCTGGCGACGGTACTTGGCCTGTTCGTGCTGGTGTCCGCTGGTGGCATCTTCGCCGGCTGGGGCGAGGGGACGGTGTTGCTGGTGCTCGCCGTTTGCGGCATCGCGCTGCTGCTGCGTCAGGACGATCAACCGGCGCGGACCGGCAGTAACTCCGCGGCGGCGGGCACCGCCACGCCGACCCCTGTCGCCGACGCGGGTCAGCCGCGGAGCTGGAGCGAGGGGCCGGACTGGGAGCAGCCGCAATCCTGGGCCAATGACGCGTGGGAGCCGGCTGCCGGCAGCACGCCCGCGCCGGTTCCCCGCTCGTGGCTCGGTCCGATCACGGTCAGCGTCGCCGCCGTCGTCCTCGGCATCATCGCGATCAACGACGTGATCTGGGCGGCGGTCGAGCCGGCGACGTACATCGCCACCGCGCTCGGCATCGTCGGGCTCGGGCTACTCGTCGGTGCCTGGCTGGGACGTGCGCGTGGGCTCATCGTGCTGGGCATCGTGCTCGGCGTCGCGCTGATCCCGGCCGCGCTCGCGAGCACGGTCGACTTCGAACGGGCCGAGATCCTCCGCGCGCCGACCACGGCCGATGCGATACCGACCGGCACCCAGCATTACGGCGCGGGGTCGGTTCACTTCGACCTGTCGGGCGTCGACTTCGCCGACGTCGAAGCGGTCTCGCTGACCGTCGACCAAGGCGCGGGCGAGCTCGTCGTCGTGGTGCCGCCGGACGTCGACGTCACGGTCGCCGCCGAGGTAGGCGTCGGCGAGATCACGGCCCTGGGCCGGCACGCCGGCGGCTTCGGCGAGGAACTCCGTACGACGGACGACGGGGTCGACGGCGCCGGCGGCGGCGAACTCCGGCTCAACCTGGATCTCGGCATGGGACGAATCGAGGTGGACCGTGCAGCGGCATGAGATCGACGTCGTATCCCTGGTGTTCGGTCTGCTCTTCCTAGGAGCGAGCGCAATGTGGCCGTTGGTGCACTTCGACGTCCTTGGCTTGCCGGAGCTGGGCCTTGCCGGACCGGTGCTGCTGGTGTCGGTCGGGTTGGCGGGGCTGCTGGCGTCGGTCAACCGGCTGCGTCGAAGCCGTTGACTGCTGCGGATCACCCGGCCCGGAACAACACCTACCCGACGAGCTCGGTCAGCGCGGTCACGGCCATGTCCGGGTGGTCGGTGAACACACCATCCACCTCCAGTGCACGGAACGCGGCGTACTCGCTCTCGGCATCGCCGAATTCCCAGGCCGCAACGCCGCGGCGCAACTCCGCCGGCAGGAACGCGTTCTCGCTCCGGAACGTCCAGGAATGGACCGCCAACCCAGCATCGTGGGCCCGGTCCACCAGTCCCGTGGGCGCGTGGAGCCATCCGGCGCCATCGGTGGACAGCAGCAGCGACTTGTGCGCACCCAGCACTTGTGCATACGTCGACACCTCCCGTAATCCATACGGCGTCAGCAGGTCGACGTCATGGTCGACGAGTTGCACCAGCGGCAAAGCCGTCCTGGCGGCCAACGACCGAAGGCACGACGGGTCGAACGACTGCACATACACCGGGACTTCGGGTCCGGCGCGACGCAGGGCGGCCAGCAGCGGTTCCTCATGGGAGAGCCCCACGCCGGCGAAGTGTGCGGGCAGCTTGATCTCGGGATAGACGCCCACCGGGCGACCGATCCGGCGGCTCTCCACCAGCACGAGCTCGAGGATCTCTTCGAATGTCGGGACCGAGAACTGACCGTCGTACCGGGTGTTGTGCGGCCGGGCCCATGGCAGCCGTTCCTTTGCGCGCAGCGTCCTGAGTTCGGCGAGCGTGAAGTCCTCGACGAACCACCCGCTGACCATGCGGCCGCCGACAGCCTTCGTCGTCCGGCGCCGTGCGTATTCCGGGTGGTCCGCGACGTCGGTGCTGATGGAGATCTCGTTCTCGTGCCGGGCGACCAGCACGCCATCGGCAGTGAGCACAAGATCGGGTTCGATGTAGTCGGCGCCCAGCCCGATCGCGAGCCGGTATGCCTCGAGAGTGTGCTCTGGCCGGTAGCCGCTCGCACCGCGGTGCGCGATGACGACGTAGCTCACACCTGCACGTAACTCGGTTCACATGTACGGCCGGCGACGACGACGCGAACTGAACCCGACACCTCGCCGGACAGCGGACCACAGCCGCGCTGGCTACTCCCACTCGATGGTGGCGGGCGGCTTGCTGGTGACGTCGAGCACGACGCGGTTGACCTCGCGCACCTGGTTGGTGATGCGGGTGGAAATGCGCTCGACCACGTCGTAGGGCAGCCGGGCCCAGTCCGCGGTCATGGCGTCCTCGCTGGACACCGGCCGCAGCACGACCGGGTGCCCGTAGGTGCGCTCGTCGCCTTGTACGCCGACGGACCGGACGTCGGCGAGCAACACGACGGGGAACTGCCACACGTCGCGCTCCAAGCCGGCTCGGCGGAGCTCGTCGCGCGCAATCTGGTCGGCGCGGCGCAACACGTTCAGCCGCTCCCGGGTCACCGCGCCGACGATGCGGATCGCGAGCCCAGGGCCCGGGAAGGGATGCCGCCAGACGATCTCCGCCGGCAGGCCGAGCTGTTCTCCGACGGCGCGGACCTCGTCCTTGAACAGCGTTCGCAGCGGCTCGACCAGGCCGAACCGCAGGTCGTGCGGCAGCCCGCCGACGTTGTGGTGGCTCTTGATGTTCGCGGCTCCTTCGCCGCCCCCGGACTCGACGACGTCTGGGTAGAGCGTGCCCTGGACCAGGAACTCGACGTCCTCCCCCTCGGCCGCGATCTGTGCGGCAGCCTGCTCGAAGACGCGGATGAACTCCCGGCCGATGATCCGCCGCTTCTGTTCCGGGTCGGCTACTCCGTCCAGCGCGGCGATGAACCGGTCGGAGGCGTCGACGACCTGCAAGTCGACGCCCGTGGCAGCGACGTAGTCCCGCTCGACCTGCTCGGCCTCGCCAGCCCGCAGCAGCCCGTGATCGACGAAGACGCAGGTGAGCTGGTCGCCGACGGCGCGTTGCACGAGTGCCGCGGCGACCGCCGAGTCGACGCCGCCGGACAGTCCGCAGATGACGCGCTTGCCGCCGACCATGCTGCGGATCGCCTGGACGGCGTCGTCGACGATGTTCACCATCGTCCAGGTCGGCCGAGCGCCGGCGATGTCGAACAAGAAGTGCTCGAGGACGGCCTGACCGTGCTCGGTGTGCAGCACCTCCGGATGCCACTGGACGCCCGCCAGCCGGCGGGAGGTGTCCTCGAACGCCGCGACCGGTGAGCCGGATGAGCCGGCCAGCACGACGAACCCGGCCGGAGCCCGGCTGACCGCATCGCCATGGCTCATCCAGACGGTGAGGTGCTCGGGCAGCCCGGCGAGCAGCGTTCCAGCAGTGTCTACGTCGACGACCGTGCGGCCGAACTCCGACAAGCCCGTCCGCGCGACGTCGCCGTCCAGCGCCCGGGCCATCGCCTGGAACCCGTAGCAGATCCCGAACGTCGGCACGCCGGTCGTCAGCAACTCGGTGTCGACCTGCGGCGCTCCGGGCGCGTACACGCTGGCGGGCCCGCCGGACAGGATGATCGCTACCGGCTTCTTCGCCAGCACCTGCCGCACCGACATGGTGTGCGGCACGATCTCGGAGTAGACCCTCGCCTCGCGTACCCGGCGGGCGATCAGCTGCGCGTACTGAGCGCCGTAGTCGACCACCAGCACGGTGTCATGCACGGCTCGACCCTACCGACGCAGCGCTGGCGTCCGCTTGAGCCGAAGCCCCGTGTGCAGGGTCAGCGGTCGGAGCGTCCTTCGCGCTCGGCCAGCCGGGCGAAGGAATTGAGCTCGCCGCGAAAGCTCCCCTTGTACGACCCGGTTGCGAAGATCCTCGCCATGATCGCCGGGATGATCCCGTCGGTCCAGAACTCCTGGGTCAGCCGGGTCCCGTCGCCGTCCTCCTCGAACGTGGCCTGTGTGATACCGCGAAGCAGCCAGGAGCCGAATCGCGTCTTCACCAGCCGTGGCCGGTCCGCCTCCAGAATTTCGGTCGGGCTGCGCACCCGGCCGAACCACGCGATGTACCGCGTCCCCGCTCTGTCCGGCGGCCCGGTGACGTCGGTGATCCGGGTCAGCCCTTCAATCCACTCGGGTACTCGGTCCAGGTTCGTCCACAGGTCGAAGACCTGCCTGCGCGGCGCGTCCACGTGGACGGTGAAGCGGTGATGTCCCACGGCGCGGATCGTATTTCCCGGTGGGCCGAGTCAGGACTCGGCGGCCCAGCGGTACGTGATGTCGGTGAGGCGCTCCGAGGTCCCCCACAATGCGCGGCCGACACGCGGGTCGCGGGCGCGCCGGCTGAACCGGTCGCGGTCAGGCAAGCCGTGCAGATGGCCGAGCCCACCGGGGCCGAAGAAGTCAGCCGGCCGCGCCTGCGGGTCGGTCGCTGCCCGCAGCAGTGGCAACGCGCCCATCGCAGCCGGTTGGCTCAGCACCCGGTTGGCCACCGTCGCCACGCGGACGCCGAGCACCGCTGCCGGCCATCCGCGGACCGGTCGCTTGCAGGTTGGTGGCAGTCCAACCCGGATGGGCGCCGACGGACAGCAGCGCAGTCCCTGCGGCGACGGCTCGGCGCTGCAGCTCGTACATGAACACCAGGTTGGCGAGTTTGGACCGACCATAGGCGAGCCACTTGTTGTACCAGCCGTTCGAGGTCAGATCACCCGGAATGACGGCCCCGAGCCGATGCACCTGGCTGCTCACGACGACGACCCGCGGGCGGGCGGCGATGAGCAGCCGCGGCAGCAGCGCGCCGGTGAGCGCGAAATGACCGAGGTGGTTCGTGCCGAACTGCAGCTCGAATCCGTCGGCCGTGGTCCGGTTCGGGGTAGCCATGACGCCGGCGTTGCACACCAGCAGGTCGAGCGATGCATGAGCGTCCGAGAACTGTCCGGCGAACTGCCGGATCGACGCCAAGCTGGCCAGATCCAGCAGCATCAGCTCAGCCGACCCGGCCATCTGCGCAAACGCCTCGGCACCGCGCCGCTCGTCCCGGCAGGCGAGGACGACGTGCGCACCGTGCGCTGCGAGTCGCGCAGAAACCTCATGGCCGAGGCCGGAGTTGGCTCCGGTGACCACGGCGGTGCGGCCAGTGAGCTCGGGGATGCTCTGCGGCGTCCAGGCCGTCACGGCCGGCCGGCGCGGCGCATGACCCGGAAGACGTGCGTCACCGAGTCGGCGAACCGGTCGAAGCTCATGCCGCCGATCGGGCCGACGCCGTGCAGCCGCTGGATGGCGATGGCTTGTGGCTCGGTGTATCGCAAAATGCCGTCCCGACCGTGCCGGCGGCCGAGCCCGGAGTCCTTCATGCCGCCGAATGGGACGTCGTGGCTTCCCCAGACAGCTACGTATCCCTCGTTGACGTTGACCGACCCGAAGCGCAGTCGCTTGGCGACGGCGATGCCGCGCTCCTTGTTGGACGTCCAGACGCTGGCATTCAGCCCGAACGGGGACGCATTCGCCGCGGCGATGGCCGCGTCGTCATTCGGCACGGAATAGATGGCGACCACCGGCCCAAACGTTTCCTCGTCAGCGACCAGCATGCCCGGGCGAACGCCGTCGAGCACCGTCGGCTCGAAGAACCATGGGCCGAGGTCCGGGCGCGGCTTGCCGCCAGTCAGCACGCGAGCTCCCCTGGTAACCGCGTCTTCGACGTGCCGGACGACCTTGTCCAGCTGCCGCTGTGACGTCAACGAACCGATGTCGCACGAGTAGTCGTAGGCCGCGCCGAGCCGCAACGCTTGCACCCGGTCCAGGAAGCGCCGCTGGAACTCGTCGCGCACTCGGTCGGCGACGTAGATGCGCTCAGCTGCGATGCACAGCTGTCCTGCATTGGCGAAACTGGCCCGGCGTGCTCCCTCGGCGGCCCGGTCCAGGTCCGCATCGTCGAGTATCAACAGTGGATTCTTGCCAGCCAGCTCCAGCGATCCCCCGACGAGGCGCTCACCGAGGCGGCGCGCGACCATGCGGCCGGTCGCGGTGGAGCCGGTGAAGGACACGAAGTCGGCACGGTCGACGACAGCAGCGCCGATGGTCGGACCATCGCCCACAACGACCTGCCACAGCGCCTCGGGTATGCCGGCCTCCACGGCGATGGAACGGGACAACAGAGCAGTCAGCACACCGCGCGGGTCGGGCTTGAGCACGACGCCGTTGCCGGCGACGAACGCCGGCAGGCTGTCGGAGACGGCGAGAGTGAGCGGGTAGTTCCAGGTCGAGATCACGCCGACAACCCCGACCGGGTGGCGCGCTTCGATCGCGACGGTGAGGCCCGGAAACAATCCCAGTCGCCGGCGATCGCGCAGCAGGCGCGGACCACGGACCGACGCATAACGAGCCGCAAGTGCGACATCGCCGATCTCCTCGAACGCATCGCGTCGGGCTTTGCCGGATTCGGCCTGCACCAGGTCGGCGATCGTGGACTGGCGGTCCAGGAACATGTCGTGAACCCGCCCGACGATGCGGGCTCGCTCCTCGACAGAGCGGGCCGCCCACGCATGCTGGGCCTGCCGGGCGGTTGCGAACGCGGCGTCGACGTCGTCGGGGACGGACAGCGGGATCTCGGCCAGCGGCCGCCCGGTGAACGGTTCAACGGCGGTCATCCGGCTGGCCCGGGGCCGGGCCACGATCGTGTCTGCCAGCCGCTCGAGCATGCGTGGGTCGACGGGATGCTGTAGTGCCGACGGCGCCGTCGTGGTCACGTCGGGCAGCCTACGTCGACCGGCTCGGCCGGAACGGAAGACCACCTCGCGCTGGGCGATTACCAGGCCTGCCCGTACATCGCCATGCTGGGACGGGCTGGGACGGGCTGGGACGGCGCTGATAAGGCGCCTGCAGGCTGTTCAGCACCAGCAGGGGTGTGGTGTACGTGGTCAATCCAGAACGGTTACCGGAGCACCGTGACTTCGACCCGCTGGAACTCCTTGACCTCCGTATAGCCGGTGGTGGCCATAGCCCGGCGGAGGGCGCCGATCAGGTTCATCGAGCCGTCCGGCATGTGCGACGGCCCCAGCAGGATCTGCTCCAGCGGCCCGATGGTGCCGACGTCAACGCGTTCCCCCCGGGGCAGCAGCCGGTGATGAGCCTCGGATCCCCAGTGCCGCCCGCGGCCAGGCGCCTCGGTGGCGCGGGCTAACGGTGAGCCCACCATAACTGCGTCGGCGCCGCAGGCAATTGCCTTGGCCACGTCGCCGGAGCGGGCAATGGAGCCGTCGGCGATGACGTGCACGTAGCGTCCGCCGGACTCGTCCAGGTAGTCGCGGCGAGCGGCCGCGACGTCCGCGACGGCGGTCGCCATGGGCACGGTAAGCCCGAGCACCGAGCGGGTCGTGTGGCCGCCACCGCCGCCGAAGCCGACCAGGACGCCGGCAGCACCGGTGCGCATCAGGTGCAGCGCCGCCTGGTAGGTGGCGCAGCCGCCGACGATGACCGGCACGTCGAGCTCGTAGATGAACTGCTTGAGGTTCAGCGGCTCCGCCCGGCTGGACACATGCTCGGCGGACACGGTGGTCCCCCGGATCACGAACAGGTCGACGCCGGCATCGAGCACTGCCTGGTGATAGCGCTTGACCCGCTGCGGCGACAGTGCGCCGGCGACAGTCACCCCGCCGTCGCGGATCTCGCGGATGCGACGGCCGATCAGGTCCTCACGGACGGGTTCCTCGTACAGCTCCTGCAAGCGGCGGGTGGCCGCGGCGCTGTCGAGCTGGGAGATCTCCTCGAGCACCGGCTCTGGGTCGTCGTAGCGGGTCCACAACCCTTCCAGGTCGAGCACGCCCAGGCCACCGATCTTGCCCAGCAACACCGCCGTGCTCGGGGACATGACCGAGTCCATCGGCGCCGCCATCAGCGGAATCTCGAAGCGGTACGCGTCGATCTGCCAGTGCGTGGACACCTCTTCCGGGTCGCGGGTGCGCCGGCTCGGCACGATGGCCACGGCGTCGAACGGGTAGGCGCGGAGGCCGCGCTTGCCCCGGCCGATCTCGATCTCCGTCACGCCGCACAGGGTACGCGTGCGGCCCCCAACCACCCGTTGATCACGGCGGAATGGCCCGGCGGTAATCCCACCACGTTGCCATGATCAACCTGGGCGGCAGACGGGTCAGCGTGAGGTGTAATTCGGAGCTTCCGCCGTCATCTGGATGTCGTGCGGGTGGGACTCCTTGAGGCCGGCCGAAGTGATCCGCACGAACCGGCCGCGCTCCTTGAGCTCCGCAATCGTCCGGGCGCCGACGTAGAACATCGCCTGCCGCAGCCCGCCGACGAGCTGGAACGCGACCGCGGCGAGCGGTCCGCGGTACGGCACCTGGCCTTCGATTCCCTCCGGCACCAGTGCGTCGTCGCCGGTGACGTCGGCCTGGAAGTACCGGTCCCGCGAGCCGGTCGCCGCCGCGTCCCGCTTGCGCAGAGCACCGAGCGAGCCCATGCCCCGATAGGACTTGAACTGCTTGCCGTTGACGTAGATCAGCTCGCCCGGGCTCTCCTCGCAGCCGGCCAGCAGTGAGCCGAGCATCACCGTGTCGGCACCCGCGACCAGCGCCTTGGCGATGTCGCCGGAGTACTGCAAACCGCCGTCGCCGATCACCGGAACGCCCGCAGGCCGGCAGGCCTGCGCGACGTCGTAGATCGCGGAGACCTGTGGCACGCCCACGCCAGCAACCACGCGAGTGGTACAAATCGAACCGGGACCGACCCCTGCCTTCACCGCGTCGGCGCCGGCGTCGACAAGCGCTCGGGCGCCCTCATGGGTCGCGACGTTGCCACCCACGACCTCCACGCCGGCGGCGGCCGGCTCGTTCTTCAGCCGCCGCACCATGTCCAGCAGCAGGCGGGTGTGCCCGTGCGCTGTGTCGACGACCAGCACGTCGACTCCGGCCTCGACGAGCGTCATGGCCCGTTCCCACGCGTCGCCGAAGAAACCGACCGCGCCGCCGACCATCAACCGACCGTCGCCGTCCTTGGTCGCGTTGGGGAACTGCTCGGACTTGACGAAGTCCTTCACCGTGATGAGCCCAGTGAGTCGGCCGTCGCCGTCGACCAGCGGCAGCTTCTCGATCTTGTGCTTCGCGAGCAGCGCGAACGCGTCGTCCGCGTTGATCCCTTGCGGCGCGGTGACCAGCGGCATCGGCGTCATGACCTCGCGCACCCGCCGCTGCGGGTACTCGTCGAACGGCACGAACCGCAGGTCGCGGTTGGTCACGATGCCGAGCAGCACCTGGCGGTCGTCCACGACCGGCAACCCGGAGATCCGGTACTGCGCGCACAGCGCGTCGACCTCGGCCAGCGTGGCGTCCGGGCCGGTGGTGACCGGGTCGGTCACCATGCCGGACTCGGACCGCTTGACCAGGTCGACCTGGCCCGCCTGCTCCTGGATCGGCATGCTGCGGTGCAGCACGCCGAGCCCGCCCTGGCGGGCCATCGCGATCGCCATCCGCGCTTCGGTCACCGTATCCATGGCAGACGAGACCAGCGGGACGTGCACGGTGATGTTCCGGGTGAGCCGTGACGCGGTGTCGACATCGCTCGGGATGACGTCGGACTCGCCGGGGAGCAGCAGCACGTCATCGAACGTCAGCGCCAGCGCGGCGAACGGCTCTGGGAGCTCAGCGGCGGAGACTGCCATGGCGCCTTCCTGGCGGTGGGAGGCCGAGCACTCATCGTAATCGTGATCCGCTGAGCGACCCGGCAAGCTAGCGGCGGCTGAGCTTCGCCAGCCGCTCGACGGCGTCGGCAAGCACGTCGTCGCGCTTGCAGAACGCGAACCGGACCAGCGACCGCGCGGCCTGCTGGTCGTCGCAGAGCACCGAGACCGGCACCGCCGCGACCCCGGCCAGTTCCGGCAGCCGCAGGCACAGCTGCATGCCATCGTCGAAGCCCAGCGGCGCGGCGTCTGCGATCACGAAGTAGGTGCCCGACGACGGGAAGACGGCGAAGCCCGCTTCGCGCAGGCCGTTGCTCAGCACGTCGCGCTTGGCCTGCAGGTCGGCAGCCAGCGTCGCGAAGAACTCGGCTGGCAGACCGAGCGCCCGAGCGACGGCCGGCTGGAAGGGGGCGCCGTTGACGTAGGTGAGAAACTGCTTCACCGCGCGGACCGCGGAAGTGATCTCGGCCGGTGCGTGCAGCCAGCCGATCTTCCAGCCGGTGACGGAGAACGTCTTGGCCGCCGAGGAGATCGTGACGGTCCGCTCCGCCATGCCCGGAAGTGTGGCGACCGGGACGTGCTCCACCCCGTCGAACGCCAGGTGTTCGTACACCTCGTCGGTGACGACGATCGCGTCATGCTCGGTGGCGAGCTCCGCGACGAGTTCGAGCTCTGCCCGTGTGAACACCTTGCCGGTGGGGTTGTGCGGCGAGTTGAGCAACACTAGCCGGGTGCGGTCGCCGAACGCCGCCGCAAGCTCCGCGCGGTCGAAGGAGAAGTCCGGGCGCCGCAGCACCACCGTGCGGCGGGTGGCGCCGGCCAGCGCGATCGAGGCGGCGTACGAGTCGTAGTAGGGCTCGAACGTGACCACCTCGTCCTGATTACCTGCTAGGGCCAGGATCGTCGCAGCGATGGCCTCCGTTGCTCCGGCCGTGACGAGCACCTCGGAGTCCGGGTCGACGTCGAGGCCGTAGAAGCGTTGTTGATGCTCGCTGATGGCGCGGCGCAACTCGGGCACGCCGATGCCCGGCGGGTACTGGTTGGCACCCGACCGGATCGCGGCTACCGCATCGTCGAGCAACGACGCTGGGCCGTCGGTGTCCGGGAAGCCTTGCCCGAGGTTGATCGCTTCGGTGCGCACCGCGAGCGCCGACATCTCCGCGAAGATCGTCGTGGCGAACGGCTGCATCCGCTCGACGAGGTGGACCGGCACGGGCCCACCCTAAATGTCACCAGCTGTTCTCGACCGGCGCCACCTTCTGCTCCGGCTCTGGCAGCTCGTCGTTGTCATCGGCGTCCCGCAGGTACGCCTCCGGAAGCCGGGGATCGGCTGGACAACCCTGCGGCTCAGGGGCTAGTTCTTGGCCACTGACAGCGGGGCCGCCCGGTCGGCAAAGGGCATTCGGCACCCGGTGGTGCACGTGGTCACTCCGAAAGCGCAACGGAGACGACTGCGTCGACCAGGGCATCCGCGTCGGCTGTGGTCTGGCGCGGATTCACGAAGCAGGCCCGGATCGCGAACCGCCCGCCGACCCGGGTGCCGGAAGGGACGTGCACCCCGTCGCTGTGTAGCGCCCGCAACACCCGGTCGGTGCGTGCATCGGCATCGCGGTCGTCGTTGCCGCGCACCCGGAAGCAACAGACGGAGAGCTCCGGCTCGTGCAGTAGCTCCAGCGCCGGCTCGTGGCGGATCCGCTCCGCCAGGTGCTGCGCCAGGGTGTTGTGCCCGACGACCCGCTGCCGGACCCCATCGCGGCCGACCTCGTGCAGCGTGGCCCAGACCGCGATTCCGCGGGCAGCGGCGGACAGCTCCAGGCTCCACTCCTGGTAGGGCGTACCGATCTGGTCCCACGGCGAGCCGCCCGGCACGCCAGCGTTCGCGAAGGCACCTTCGATGTAGTCACTGGGCTCCTGGGTGAGGGCGCGACCCAGATACGCCGAGTCGCGCACATAGGTGGCGCCGGTACCGGTCGGGACGGCCAGCCACTTGTGCATGTCGACGACCCAGGAGTCGGCACGTGACAGCCCGGCGAAGCGCGGAGCGACGTCCGGATCCAGCACGCCGAAAAGGCCGTAGGCGCCGTCGATGTGGTACCACACGTCATACTCCGTGGCGGCGTCGGCGATCCCGTCCAGCGGGTCGATCGCGCCGGTGTTGGTCGTCCCGGCAATGCCCACCACGGCAACTGGTACCTCCCCGGCGGCCACATCGGCAGCAAGCGCCCGGTGTAACGCACCGACGTCCAGCCGTTGCCGGCCGTCGGTCGGCAGCAGCCGCACGGCGCTGCGACCCAGGCCCAGCGCACCGGCTGCCTTGAGGAAACAGTGGTGCAGTTCCTCGCTGGCATAGACACGGCCGGGCGGCAGCGCGTGCAGTCCCTCGCGAGAAGGGTCCTGGCCGAGTCGTTCGTACGCGCGCTGCCGGGCCGCTGCGAGCGCCAAGAGGTTCGCCACCGAGCCTCCGCTGGACAACACGCCCGGCAGGCCGCTGGGCAGCCCGCACAGATCCGCGACCCAGCGCAAGGCGACCTCTTCGAGCACGTTGCCGCTGAACCCGAGGTATCGCTGCTGACCGCCGACTGCCGTCACCAGACCGGCGGCGATGGGAACCGCCGTGGGCGCCCCCACGATCCAGCCGGAGAAGCCGGGCGCGAGGAACGGAGCACCGTGGGGTGCGACCGTTTCGGCCAACACTCGTAGGGTTTCGTCTGCGCCGGCGCCAGCTTCGGGGAGTGCCCGGTCTAGTTCGGTCCGCCAGTCGTCGTGAACCCGATATGACGGCCAGTGTCCCCGGGCGAGCTCGTCCAAGGCCGGACTGACGCTTGCCAGCGCTGCGGGCAGGTCGATCGAGGGCACGGTGGGCGTAGTCGTCGGCATCGGGCCATCATCACCAGGCTCGCCCGTACTTCACCAGGCCTGCCGGCCTGGTGAAGTACCGACAGGGGTTCTGGCGAGGACCGGCACCGTGGACGCAGCATCGCACCCCCTGCTCCAACAGGTCGAGCGGCTGGTCTGTGAGATCAGGGCCATCGCCTTCGACCGCTGGCTGTCCGACGACGCATCGCCCGCAGAGTTCGCGATGCCTTCCCAGAGCACGACGGCGTCCGGACGGCCAGCGCCGACAACTCGGCGAAGATCGCCGTCGCGAACAGCCAGATCCGCTCCGCGAGGAGCGGGGCGCCGCCCATCTCCCATGATCATGAACAGTGAGCTGCCGCTTGTGGCGGCGTCATGTTCATGATCACGGGATCGGGCTCGGATTGGCTCAGTGGGCGTGGCTGTGGCCGTGGCTGTGACCGTGACCAGCGGCCTCCGGCTCGGGCTCCTCTGGCTTGTCGACGACGAGCACCTCGGTGGTGAGCAGCATGCCGGCGATCGACGCAGCGTTCTGCAGCGCCGATCGGGTGACCTTGACCGGATCGATGACGCTCTGCGCAACCAGGTCCCCGTACTCGCCGGTCTCGGCGTTGTACCCGGCGCCGGACTCGTCGGAGTTCACCTTGGCCACCACGACGTAGCCATTCTCGCCGGCGTTCTCGGCGATCCAGCGCAGCGGCTCCACCAGGGCGGCCCGGACCACTCGCAGGCCGGTGAGCTCATCGCCGATCAGCTCGAGCTTGTCCAGCGCGGCGGCGGCGTGGATGAGCGCCGTCCCGCCACCGGGAACCATGCCCTCCTCGATCGCCGCCCGGGTCGCGGACACCGCGTCCTCGATCCGGTGCTTGCGCTCCTTGAGCTCGACCTCGGTCGCGGCGCCGACCTTGATCACGCACACGCCGCCGGCCAGCTTGGCCAGCCGTTCCTGCAGTTTCTCCCGATCCCAGCTGGAGTCGGTGTTCTCGATCTCCAACCGGATCTGCGCGATGCGCGCTTCGACGTCGGCTCGGCTGCCACCGCCGTCGACGATCGTGGTGTCGTCCTTCGTCACGACGAGGCGGCGAGCTGTGCCGAGTACCTCCAGGCCGACCTGGTCCAGCTTCAGCCCGACCTCCGGTGCCACCATCTGGGCGCCGGTGAGCACAGCCATGTCCTCCAGCATCGCCTTGCGCCGGTCGCCGAATCCCGGCGCCTTGACCGCGATGCCGGTGAACGTGCCGCGAATCTTGTTCACGACCAGTGTCGCCAGCGCCTCACCCTCGACGTCCTCGGCAACGATGAACATCGGCTTGCCGGCCTGGATCACCTTCTCCAGCAACGGCAACATGTCCGCGACCGTGGAGATCTTGGTCTGGTGGAGCAGGATGTACACGTCCTCGAGGACCGCCTCCATCCGCTCCGGGTCGGTGACCATGTACGGGCTGAGGTATCCCTTGTCGAACTGCATGCCCTCGGTGAACTCGAGCTCGGTCCCGAAGGTCTGCGACTCCTCGACGGTGATGACGCCGTCCTTGCCCACCTTGTCGAACGCCTCGGCGATGAGCGTGCCGATGTCGGCGTCCTGAGCGCTGATCCCGGCGACTGCGGCTATCTCCGACTTCTCGTCGACCGGTCGGGCGTCCGCGAGCAGTTGGTCCGTCACTGCCTCGACCGCCTTGTCGATGCCGCGCTTGACCGACATAGGCGCCGCACCGGCGGCGACCGCTTTGAGTCCGCGGTGCACCATCGCCTGCGCCAGCACCGTCGCCGTCGTAGTGCCGTCTCCGGCGACGTCGTTGGTCTTGGTGGCCACCTCCTTGGCGAGCTGCGCACCGAGGTTCTCGTATGGGTCCTCGAGCTCGACCTCGCGGGCGATGGTCACGCCGTCGTTGGTGATCGTCGGCGCGCCGAACTTCTTGTCAAGAACGACGTTGCGGCCGCGGGGCCCAAGAGTCACCTTCACGGTGTCCGCGAGCGCGTCCACGCCG
>JACVRX010000042.1 GCA_014534205.1 Jiangellaceae bacterium | reverse complement strand
GCGTAGCGCTCCGCCAGGTTCTCGCGGGCAATCTTCTCCTGCAGCTTGAGGATGCCCTGCAGCAGCGCCTCCGGCCGTGGCGGGCAGCCGGGCACGTAGACGTCGACGGGGATGATCTGGTCGACGCCCTTCGTCACCGAGTAGCTGTCCCAGTACGGCCCGCCGCAGTTGGAGCAGGAGCCGAAGGAGATGACGTACTTCGGCTCCGGCATCTGCTCATACAGCCGGCGTATCGCGGGCGCCATCTTGTCGGTCACCGTGCCGGACACGACCATCAGGTCGGCCTGCCGGGGGCCCGGGGCGAACGGGATCACGCCGAGCCGGATGAAGTCGTGACGCGCCATCGACGCCGCGATGAACTCGATCGCACAGCAGGCCAACCCGAAGTTGAACACCCACAGCGAGTAGCGCCGTCCCCAGTTCAGCACCACGCGCACCGGATCGGGCACCAGGCGCTGAGCCGCGCCGAGTCCCTCAGCGACGGCATCGCGCCGGCCCGGCATACCCAGATCGGTCACTGCCATGTCAGCACTCCACGACGCAGCGCGTATACGATCCCGGTGGCCAGCAGGCCGAGGAAAACGAACATCTCGACCAGCGTCGTCGTACCGAACCCGGGCGACGCGAACACTGTCGCCCACGGAAAGACGTACACCGCATCCACCGCGAACACCACGTACAGGAACGCATAGACGTAATACCGGACGTGCGTGTGTGCCCAGCCCTCGCCCACCGGGTCGACACCGGACTCGTACGTGAGTAGCTTCTCCGGCGTCGGTCGGCGCGGCGCCAACAGCCGGTTGACGCCGTAGGCAGCGGCGACGAAGCCCACACCCGCCAATGCGACCGTCGCCAGCACGACATAGGGGGACAAATAGGACGTCACGCCCACCTCCCGTCGTCGCCCCCGAACCGGCACGGACTTGCTGCGTCCCACGCTACCTGCCGGAGGAATTCCGGCCGTCGTGCACATGCACGAGTCGAGGCACGGGAATGAGATCGGCAAGGCATACGATTGACACTAGCGAGCGCTCGACCAGGCGCCCGTCCGACGACCAACGGTAAGGCGCCGGACCGAACGCAAGGGGAGGAAGCGACACCCGGTGTCCGGGAAGCAAGTCCATGAGCTTGACCGCGTCATCATCCGATTCGCCGGCGACTCCGGCGACGGCATGCAACTCACCGGGGACAGGTTCACCGCCGAGACCGCCGCGTTCGGCAACGACCTGTCCACCCTGCCGAATTTCCCGGCCGAGATCCGAGCGCCCGCCGGCACGCTGCCCGGCGTCTCGAGCTTCCAGCTGCATTTCGCCGACCACGACATCCTCACCCCGGGCGACGCACCCGACGTCCTCGTCGCGATGAACCCGGCGGCGCTCAAGGCGAACCTCGAAGACCTGCCGCGTGGCGCGACGATCGTGGTGGACACGTCCGAGTTCACCGCCCGCACTCTGAAGAAGGTGGGCTACGACAGCAACCCGCTCGACGACGGCGCGCTGTCCGACTACAAAGTGCACGCGCTCGACCTCACCGGCATGACGATGGACGCGCTAGCCGCGTTCGACCTGACCCGCAAGGAGGCGTCGCGGTCGAAGAACATGTTCGCGCTCGGCCTGCTGTCCTGGATGTACGGCCGGCCGATCGAGGGCACCATCCAATTTCTGGAGAAGAAGTTCGCCAAGCATCCGGTGATCCGCGACGCGAACATCGCCGCGCTGCGGGCAGGCTGGAACTACGGCGAGACCACTGAGGACTTTGCGGTCTCTTACGAGATCAAGCCCGCCGCCCTCGCGCCGGGCCGCTACCGCAACATCACCGGCAACCTGGCTCTCTCCTACGGCCTTGTCGCCGCGTCCCAGCGCAGCGGACTGCCGCTGTTCCTCGGCTCGTACCCGATCACGCCGGCGTCGGACATCCTGCACGAGCTGTCCAAGCACAAGCGGTTCGGCGTACGCACCTTCCAGGCAGAGGACGAGATCGCCGGTGTCGGGGCGGCGCTGGGCGCGGCGTTCGGCGGGGCGCTCGGCGTCACGACGACGTCCGGTCCCGGCATCGCACTGAAGTCCGAGACAATCGGGCTCGCCGTCTCGCTGGAGCTGCCGCTGATCGTCTGCGACATCCAGCGCGGCGGACCGTCCACCGGCCTGCCGACGAAAACCGAGCAGGCCGACCTGCTGCAGGCCATGTTCGGCCGCAACGGGGAGGCACCGGTGCCGATCGTCGCCCCGTGCTCACCTGGCGACTGCTTCTATGCGGCGCTGGAGGCGGTGCGGATCGCGGTGACCTACCGGACGCCGGTGCTGTTGCTCTCCGACGGCTACCTTGCCAACGGCGCCGAGCCGTGGCGGATCCCGGAGATCAACGACTTGCCGCTGATCGAGCCGCGCTTCGCGACCGCTCGTAACCAAGGCAACGGAAACGGATCGGCGCAGTTCTGGCCGTACCTGCGCGATCGCGAGACACTCGCCCGGCCTTGGGCCGTGCCGGGCACCGCAGGGCTCGAGCACCGGATCGGTGGGCTGGAGAAGGCCGACGGCTCGGGCAACATCTCCTACGACCCGCAGAACCACGACCTGATGGTCCGCACCCGTCAGGCCAAGGTCGACGGGATCGCCGCGTCCATCCCGCCGCTGTCCGTCGACGATCCCAGCGGCGAGGCCCGGCTGCTGGTGCTGGGCTGGGGCTCGACGTACGGCCCCATCGGCGCGGCGGCGCGGCGAGTGCGTGCGGCCGGTTACCCAGTGGCGCAGGCGCACCTGCGCCACCTGAACCCGTTCCCGGCGAACACCGGTGACGTGCTGCGGTCCTACGACCGGGTGTTGTTGCCGGAGATGAACTTGGGCCAGCTCGCGCTGCTGCTGCGCGGGCGGTACCTCGTCGATATCCGCAGCTACAACCGCGTGCGCGGGCTGCCGTTCAAGGCCGAAGAGCTCGCCGACGTCATCGAGAAGGCGATTACCGATGTCTGAGACGCTGTCTGACATCACCGTCGAGCTGGGTGTGCCGGCCGGCCTGCGTGGCGTTCCCACCACCGACGTCCCGGAGACAAAGAAGACGTTCACCAGCGACCAAGAGGTGCGTTGGTGCCCCGGCTGCGGCGACTACGCCATCCTCGCCGCCGTCCAGGGATTTCTGCCTGAGCTCGGGCTGCGCCGGGAGAACATCGTGTTCGTCTCGGGTATCGGCTGCTCCTCGCGGTTCCCGTACTACCTCGACACCTACGGGATGCACTCGATCCACGGCCGCGCCCCGGCCATCGCCACCGGGCTAGCCGTCACCCGACCGGACCTGTCGGTGTGGGTGGTCACCGGCGACGGCGACGCGCTGTCCATCGGCGGCAACCACCTGATCCATGCGCTGCGCCGCAACGTAAACCTGACCATCCTCCTGTTCAACAACCGGATCTACGGGCTGACCAAGGGTCAGTACTCGCCGACGTCGGAGCTCGGCAAGATCACCAAGTCGACGCCAATGGGCTCGCTGGACGCGCCGTTCAACCCGGTGTCGCTCGCACTGGGCGCGGAGGCCACATTCGTCGCCCGGACCATCGACTCCGACCGCGCCCACCTGACGGCGGTGCTCCACGCGGCAGCCGCGCACCGCGGGGCGTCACTGGTCGAGGTCTACCAGAACTGCAACATCTTCAACGACGGCGCGTTCGACCTGTTGAAGAGTCCCGAGACGCGCGACGACATGCTGATCCGGTTGGAGCACGGACAGCCGATCCGCTTCGGCGCCGACCTCGACAAGGGCATCCGACGCGACCAAGTCACTGGCGCGCTGGAGGTGTGCGCAGGCGACGACCCAGCTGTCATCGTGCACGACGCGCACGCCGCCGACTCCTCCCAGGCATTTGCGCTGTCTCGGCTGGCCGACCCGGGCACGCTGGCCCGGTCGCCGATCGGCATACTCCGCCAGGTCGATCGCGCGACCTACGGCGACCGGATGAGCGAGCAGCTGGAGACAGCGGTCGGGACTCAGGGGCCTGGCGACCTGGCGGGACTGCTGGCCGGAAGCGACCCCTGGACCGTCGGCTAGATCGCGCGCGTCGTCAGAGCATCCGCCTCGCCGTAACGTCGACCCAGGATCGCCGGCGCGTCCTTCCCAACCCGCATCCGGGTTCGCCATGATCGGTGCGGAAGATGCTCACTCCCACGCAGAAGGGCACGCCATGAGGCCACGGGTCACTGGAGTTCGCGTGATGGCGACGCTGGTCGCCATCGCCGGCGTCATCCTCATCGTCGGCGGAGTGGTCACCTGGATCGCCGTCCAGAACCAGCTCGACGCGGAGAACATCACTGTTGCAGACGACGCGGACATGCTGGCCGGCGACGAGGTCAACGGGCCGCTCAGCGCCTACGCCCAGGCGGACGTCATCAACGAGCACGCGCTCGCCGAAACAGAAGGCCAGACGTACGCCGAGCTCGATCGGGAGGACGAGCGGCGCCAGGTGGTGATGACGGCGTCGTTCTTGCGGGCGTCGTTGTTCACGTCGGTCGTGGCGTTCGGACTGGCCGCGATGGCCGCCGGGCTGGGGCTGGTGTTGTTGTTCATCGCCGTGGCGTTGTTCGGGTTGGCCCGGGCCGTTGGTGTGGCGCCGGTGGTGCCAGACCGCTGAACTCAGGTGTCGTCGCGCCAGGCTGAACTTAGCTGTCGTCGCGCGCCCGGCGGCTGACCTCGTCGGGAGCCGCCGGTGCGCCGCCCATCCGACCGAGCGCGCCACCACTAGGCGCGCCGGTACATCACCAGGCCTGCACGCCTGGTGATGTACCGGCAGGGGTGGTGTACGTGGTCATTCCAGAACCGTGACGAGCTCAGGCGGGGCGGGTCGCGACGGCTTCGCAGAGGGCGACCAGGGCGTCCCGGGCCGGGACATCGGGTAGCGGGGCCAGCACGGCGCGGGCGTCGCTGACGTAGCGGCGCACCATGTCGCGGGCGCGGGTCATGGCCGGGTGGGCGCGCAGCAGCCGCAGCGCCTCGGCGTGCACGGCGTCGTCGTGGAGCGGGCCGTCCAGCAACGCGCGCAGCGTTGCGTCGGCCGGGTCGGTGGACTGGCGAGCGTAGAGCACGGGCAGCGTCCAGACGCCCTCGCGCAGGTCGGTGCCGGGCGTCTTGCCGAGCACCGCGGACTCGCTGGCGATGTCGAGCAGATCGTCCGCAAGTTGGAAGGCCATGCCAATCCGCTCGCCGTAGCGGGCCAGCAGGTCGACGGTGGGCTCCGGAACGCCGGCGTGCCGCGCGCCGAGCCGGGCCGACGTGGCAATCAGCGACGCGGTCTTGTCGGAGAGCACGCCAAGGTAGTGACCGACCGGGTCGTCGCCGTCGCGCGGGCCCTGCGTCTCCCGCAGCTGCCCCTGCACCAGCCGCTCGAAGGTGCGCGCCTGGATCCGGACAGACTCCGGCCCTAGGTCCGCCAGCAGGTCGGACGCCTTCGCGAACAGGAAGTCGCCGGTGAGGATGGCCACCGTGTTGCCCCAGAGCGCGTTCGCGCTCGGCGCCCCGCGCCGCAACGGGGCCTCGTCCTGCACGTCGTCGTGGTACCGCGTGGCGACGTGGGTGAGCTCGACGACCACGGCGGCGCGGACGACGCCGGGAGCGTCCGGGTCGCCGAATTGCGCGGCCAGCAACGCGAGCAGCGGCCGGAACCGCTTCCCACCAGCGGCCATCAGATGCCTCGACGCCGCCGCAAGCAGCGTGTCGTCGGACTTGACCGCGTCTGCCAGCCGCTCCTCCACCTCCTCCAGTCCCGCGCGTACTGACGCCTCGAGTGCAGGGTCGACGGCGGGAATGCCCAGAACCGGCGACGTCACGACGGGGCTCCCTCCGTATGGTGGCCCGGCGAGTCAGCGGACGAAGGTCGCGGCCTGCTGAGCCAGGTCGAGCACCGGTCCGGGCAGTATGCCCAGCGCCACCGTCGCCGCTACCCCGACGGCGATTCCGACGGTAGTCCCCGCGCTCGGCACCGCGACCGTCGGCCCTTCCGGCGCCGGCTCGGTGAAGAACATCAGCACGATCACCCGCACGTAGAAGAACGCCGCGATCGCGCTGGTGACCAGCCCGACGATCACCAGCAGCACCGCGCCGGCGTCGATCGCCGCGGAGAACACGGCAAGCTTGCCAACGAAACCACTGGTGAGCGGGATACCGGCGAACGCGAGCAGGAACAGCGCGAAGACCCCCGCGACGAGCGGAGAGCGGCGGCCGAGCCCGGCCCAGTTCGCGAGGTGCGTCGCCTCGCCGCCGGCGTCGCGCACCAGCGTCACGACCGCGAAGGCGCCGACGGTGGCGAACCCGTACGCGACCAGGTAGAACAGCACGCTGGCCGTGCCGAGCTCGTCAGCCGCCACCACGCCGATCAGGACGAACCCGGCATGGGCGATTGATGAGTACGCCAGCATGCGCTTGACATCGTTCTGGGTGAGCGCGACGACCGCGCCGACGACCATGGTGAGTATCGCGATCACCCAGAACATAGGCTGCCAGTCGGTGCGCAGACCACCGAAGGCGACGTAGAAGATGCGGGCCATCGCGCCGAAGGCGGCGATCTTCGTGCAGGCCGCCATGAACCCGGTGACCGGCGTCGGCGCGCCCTGGTACACGTCCGGAGTCCAGGTGTGGAACGGCGCGGCGCCGACCTTGAACATCAAGCCGACCGCGATCAGCCCGACACCGGCGAGCAGCAGCCCCTCCTGGCCGACCCGGGCGCCCAGGGTGGCGTCGATGTCGGACAACCGCACCGAACCCGCGAACCCGTAGACGAGCGCCATCCCGAACAGGAAGAAGGCCGAGGAGAACGCGCCGAGTAGAAAGTACTTGAGCGCCGCCTCCTGCGACAGCAGCCGGCGCCGGCGCGCCATGCCGGCCAGCAAGTACAGTGGCAGCGAGAGCACCTCGAGCGCCACGAACATGGCAAGCAGGTCGTTCGCGGCCGGGAACAGCAGCATGCCACCGACCGCGAACATGGTCAGCGGGTAGACCTCCGACTGCAGGACCCGCTGAGCTACCAGCGTGCGTTCCGCCTCGCTACCCGGCAGCGACGACGCGCCGGGCGCGAACGCGTCGCCGCCTCCTTCCAGCCGCCGCTCTGCGAAGAACAGCAGGCTGACCGCGGACAGCAGCAGGATCGCACCCTGCAGGAACAGCGCCGGCCCGTCGACGGCCACGGCCCCTTCGGCACCAACGATCTCGGTCCCGGAAAGCCGGACGACCTGCACGAACGCGGCGATCAGCGCGGCCAGTGCCAGGCCCAGCTGAACCGCGTGCCGGGCCCGCCGCGGCACGAACGCCTCGACCAGCACACCGACGACCGCCGCACCGAAGACGATCAGCATCGGCAGCAGTTCGGCGTACTCGATGGTCGGCGCGGTCACGGCACGGTCCCTTCAGCAGCAGGCACGAGCGGCTCCGGATCGCCGACGTCGACCTCGGCCAGCACCGGCTGCACTCCCTCGCCGATCACGTCCAGCAACGGCTTCGGGAAGAACCCGAGCGCCAGCAGCAGAGCGACGAGCGGCGCCACGATCAGCCGCTCGCGCCGGCGCAGATCCGGGAACCCGGCCGTGGACTCGCGGGCCGGACCGGTCATCGTCCGCTGGTAGAGGAGCAGGATGTACAGCGCCGCCAGGATGATGCCCACCGTGGCCAGCACGCCAGCGAGCCGGTAGCGGCTGTACGTGCCCACCAGGACGAGGAACTCGCTGACGAATGGCGCAAGACCCGGCAAGCCCAGCGCAGCGAGGCCGGCGAACAGCAGTGAGCCGGCCAGCACGGGCGCCGGCTGGGCGGCCCCGCCGTAGTCGGCAACGAACCGAGAGCCACGCCGAACGATCATGAAACCGATGATGACGAACAGTGCCACGGTGGCCAGGCCGTGGTTGACCATGTACAGCGTCGCGCCGGCGGCGCCCTGGCTGTTCAGCGCGAAGATGCCGAGCACGATCAGCCCGAAATGCGAGATGGACGTGTATGCGATCAGCCGCTTCATGTCCGTCTGACCGATCGCAAGAAGCGCTCCGTACAGGATGCTGATCACCGCCAGCACCACGATGGCCGGCGCGAAGTCGCGGGCAGCGGCGGGAAACAGCGGCAGCGCCAGCGCGATCATGCCGAACGTGCCCACCTTGTCCATGACGCCGGACAGGTACGCGGCGTTCGCGGGCGTGGCCTCCGCGGCGGCGTCCGGGAGCCACGTGTGGAATGGCCACAACGGCGCCTTGATCGCGAACGCGAACATGAACCCGAGGAAAAGCCACCACTGGGTGCTCTGCGGGATGTCCAGCGCGACCAAGTCCGCCAGCAAGAACGTGCCGCGGCCTTGGGTCGCCGCCTGGACGTACAGCCCGATCACTGCGGCCAGCATGATGAGGCCGCCGAGCAGGTTGTAGAGCAGGAACTTCACCGCGGCGTAGCGCCGTTGCGGCCCGCCGTAGAGCCCGATCAGGAAGTACATCGGGACGAGCATGGCCTCGAACAGGATGTAGAAGAGCAGCACGTCCTTGGCTGCGAACGCCCCGATCAGCATGGACTCGAGCAGCAACACCAGCGCGAAGAACGGCTTCGGGTTGCGGCGCTCCGCCTCGGCCTCTCGCCACATCGCCGTCAGCACGATCGGCGTGATTACGCCGGTGAGCGCGATCAGCGAGATCGAGATGCCATCCGCGCCCAGCGCCCAGTACACGCCGAACGACTCCACCCACGCGTACTGCTCGACGAACTGCACCGGCTCGCCGTTGCGCACGAACGCCACCGTGGCGATCACCGTCAGCACTGCGGTGACGAGCGCGATGAACAGCGCGAGCTTCTTCGCGGTCACCTCCAGGCCACGCGGCACCAATGCGGTCAGCACCGCTCCGAGGGCCGGAACCACGATCAGCGTCGTCAGCCAGGGGAAGGTCACGGCAGCCTCACCAGCAGCATGGCAATGACGACGACCGCCGCACCGGCGAGCATCGACAAGGCGTACGAGCGGACGAAACCTGTCTGCCAGCGGCGCAGCCGGCTGGAGAACTGGCCGACGGCGGAAGCGGTGCCCACCACGGCGCCGTCGACCCCGCGGTTGTCCACGTAGACCAGAGACCTGGTCAGGTACTGCCCGGGCCGCATGAAGACCGCCTCGTTGACGGCGTCGCCGTACAGGTCGCGCCGGGCGGCCACGGTGACCGGCGAGCCGGCCGGCGCGGTGACCGGCAACGGCTGGCGGCCGAAGATCTGCCACGCCACGGCCACCCCGACCAGCACGACGGCAAGGATGACCAACGTCATGGCCCAGACCGGTATGCCGAGCTCGACGTGCTCCTCACCGGTGACCGGCTCCAGCCACTGCACGATTCCGCCGCCCACGTAGAGCAGGGCCGCACCACCCACCAGGGACAACCCGGCGAGGATCCACAACGGCACGGTCATCACCGACGGCGACTCGTGCGGGTGGGCATCGGGTGCCCAGCGCCGCTCCCCGAAGAACGTCATGAGCATCACCCGGGTCATGTAGAACCCGGTGATCCCAGCGCCGACCAAGGCGCCCAACCCGGCGACGAAGTTGTTGGCGAAGGCGGCCTCGATGATGGAGTCCTTCGAGAAGAACCCGGCGAACGGCGGTATGCCGATGATCGCCAGGTAGCCGGCCGCGAACGTGACGTACGTGGTACGCATCACGGTTCGTAACCCGCCGTAGCGACGCATATCGACCTCGTCGTTCATGCCGTGCATGACGGAGCCGGCGCCGAGGAACAGTTCTGCCTTGAAGAAGCCGTGGGTGAGCAAGTGGAAGATCGCGAACGCGTAGCCGGCGGGTCCAAGGCCGGCGGCGAGCATCATGTAGCCGATCTGGCTCATCGTCGACCCGGCCAGCGCCTTCTTGATGTCGTCCTTGGCGCAGCCGATGATCGCGCCCATCAGCGCGGTGATCGTTCCGACCACCACGACGGCCGTCTGCGCCGGCTCCGCGCCCGCGTAGATGGCAGCCGACCGGACCACCAGGTAGACACCAGCCGTCACCATGGTGGCGGCGTGGATGAGCGCGGAGACGGGGGTCGGGCCCTCCATCGCGTCCAGCAACCAGGACTGCAGCGGGAACTGGGCGGACTTCCCGCACGCCCCGAGCAGCAGCAACAACCCGATGGCGATCAGCCAGCCCTCCGACGCATCCGCGGCGGCTGGGAACACCCCCGCAAACGCGGTGGTGCCGAACACGACCACCATCGACATCACGGCGAGCGACATGCCGAAGTCGCCCACCCGGTTCACTACGAAGGCCTTCTTGGCCGCGACGGCGGCGGAGTCCTTGTGCTGCCAGAACCCGATCAGCAGGTACGAGGCCAGACCAACCCCCTCCCAGCCGACATAGAGAACCAGGTAGTCGTCGGCCAGGACGAGCAGCAGCATCGCGGCGACGAACAGGTTGAGATACCCGAAGAAGCGCTGCCGGTTCTCGTCGTGCGCCATGTAGCCGATCGAGTAGACGTGGATGAGTGAGCCGACGCCGGTGATCAGCAGGCTGAACGCGATGGACAGCTGGTCCACCAGCAGGCCGACGCCGACCTGGTAGTCGCCCACGGCGAACAAGTCGTACAGCGGGACCGAGATCGCCCGCTGTTCCGGCTCGCGGCCGAGCATGGCGACGAACAGCGCCGCTGCCACGACGAACGACGCCAGCGGCGCCATGCAGCCCAGCACTCCGTACGCGCGGTCCAGCCGGCGGCTGCCGAGCAGCAGCGCCGCGGCGCCGATCAGCGGGAAGACGATCAGCAGCCAGGCGGCGGAGAAGACTCCGCCGGCCGTGCTGACGGTTTGCTCGCCGATCTCGCCGAGGGTCACGGTTGCCTCGCCGTCACAACTTGAGCAGGCTGGCGTCGTCGACCGACGCGGACCTGCGGGTCCGGAAGATGGTCACGATGATGGCCAGGCCGACGACCACCTCTGCGGCGGCGACCACCATGACGAAGAACGCGGCGACCTGCCCGTCGATGTCGCCGTGCATCCGGGCGAACGCGACGAAGGCCAGGTTGCAGGCGTTGAGCATGAGTTCCACGCTCATGAACGCCACCAGAGCGTTGCGGCGCAGTAGCACGCCGGTGCCGCCGATAGTGAACAGGATGGAGGCCAGCACCAGGTAGGGCGTCGGGCTCATGGCCGCTCCCGGGTGGACTCGTCCAGCGGCTCCCCAGTGAGCTCGACCACCTGCTGCTCCAGCTGCTCGATCTGAGCGGCCTCCTGCTCCGCCGGCCGGACGGTCCCCCGTGCGACCAGCACCGGAGAGATGGACAGCTCGCTGGGGGTTCCATCGGGCAGCAGGGCCGGAGTGTCGACGGCGTTGTGCCTGGCATAGACACCCGGGCTGGGCAGCGGCGACGCGGCGGTACCGCCGCGGCGGAACCGCGCGACAGCGAGTTCACGCTGGCTGGGCCGCCGGAACAACCGCTCCCGGTACGTCAGCACCATCGCGCCGAGCGCGGCGGTGATGAGCAGCGCGCTAGTGACCTCGAACACCCACACGTGGCGGGAGAAAATCCGGTCGGCAATGGCCGCAACATTCCCCTCCGGCTGTGCCGCCGCCATGCCGGCCGCCTCGGACACCAGCGCGTTCGCTGCGACCGCCACGAGCAACAGGCCGAACCCGATCCCGGCGAGAACCGCGGCCACCCGTTGCCCGCGGATCGTCTCGACCCGTGAGTCGCTGACGTCGACGCCGATCAACATGATCACGAACAGGAACAGCATCATGATCGCGCCGGTGTACACGACGATCTGCACCACACCGAGGAATGGTGCCTCCAGGCTGAAGTAGAGGATCGCCAGGCAGATCATGGTGACCGCGACGAACATCGCGCCGTGCACCGCTTTCCGCGCGACGACCAGCCCCAGTGCGCTCAGCACCGCGATGGGCGCGGTCGACCAGAAGACGACCGCTTCTCCGGTGTGGCCGGCGGCTTCCACAGCCTGGGCGAACATCAGCCGACGCTCCCTTCGGGGACCACTTGTTCGGCCGGCTGTTCGGCCGGCTGTTCGACCGGCTGTTCGACCGGCTCGGAGCGCAGGCCCGTGCCGGAGAGCAAGTAGTAGTCACGCTCACTGTCGCCCAGCCGCATCGGATGCGGCGGCTCTTCCATGCCGGGAAGCAGCGGGGCGAGCAGGTCTTGCTTTTCGTAGATGAGCTTCTCCCTGCTGTCGTCCGCCAGCTCGTACTCGTTCGTCATGGTGAGCGCCCGGGTCGGGCAGGCTTCGATGCACAGCCCGCACAGGATGCAGCGCAAGTAGTTGATCTGGTAGACGCGGCCGTAGCGCTCGCCCGGGGCGTACCGCTCCTGGTCGGTGTTGGACGCACCTTCGACGTAGATCGCGTCGGCCGGGCACGCCCACGCGCACAGCTCGCAGCCGATGCACTTCTCCAGCCCGTCGGGGTGGCGGTTCAACTGGTGCCGGCCGTGCCACCGCGGCGCGACCGGGTGGCGCTCCTCCGGGTACTGCTCGGTCACGGTCCGGCGGAACATGGTCCGGAACGTGACGCCGAACCCGGCGACCGGATCGAGGAAGCTAGGCATTCAGACGCTCCTCACCGGCGGCGGAAGGCTCCGCCGCCTGCACACGGCCAGCGACGGATTCCTGGCCCGGCATGGGCGGAACCGGGTGGCCGCCGGCGGTGAGGTCCGCTTCTGCGGGGGGCGCAGCCCCCCGCAGGTCAGGCTTGCGCTCCGGGACGAGCAGGCTGACGAGCAGCATGACGGCCACGAAGGCGCCGCCCCAGATGAGGATGTCGCGGCGCTCCAGTCCCTCGTTGAACGCCAGCCGCATCGCCGCGACCACGAGGATCCAGCCGAGCGAGACCGGGATCAGGACCTTCCAGCCGAACCGCATGAACTGGTCGTAGCGGATCCGCGGCAGCGTCCCGCGGAGCCAGATGTACACGAAGACCAGCAGGATCACCTTGGCGAGGAACCACAGCAGCGGCCACCAGCCGGTATTGAAATAGCCATCGCCGATCGCCGAGATCGGCCACGGTGCGCGCCAGCCGCCGAGGAACAGCGTGACGGCGATCGCGGAGACGTTGACCATGTTGATGTACTCGGCCAAGAAGAACATCATGTACTTCACCGAGGAGTACTCGGTCATGAAGCCGGCGACCAGCTCCCCCTCCGCCTCGGGCAGGTCGAACGGGGCACGGTTGGTCTCGCCGACCATGGAGATCAGGTAGACGGCGAACGACGGCAGCAGTACGACCGCGTACCAAATGCGTTCTTGCGCGTCGACGATCTGCGACGTGGACATCGAGCCGGCAAACAGGAAGACCGCGACCCACGAGAGCCCCATCGCGATCTCGTAGGAGATCACCTGGGCGGTCGACCGGATACCACCGAGCAACGGGTACGTGGAGCCGCTCGACCACCCACCCAGCACGATCCCGTAAACGCCCACCGACGCGATCGCCAGCACCAGCAGCACGGCGACCGGTGTGTCGGTCAGCTGCAGGGGCGTCCGGACACCGAAGATCGACACCTCCGGTCCCAACGGGATGACCGCGAAGATCATGAACGCCGGAACCGCGGCGATGACGGGCGCCAGGATGTAGACGACGCGGTCGACGTTCCGCGGCGTGATGGTCTCCTTGAGGATGAGCTTCATTCCGTCGGCGAGGCTCTGCAGGGTGCCCCACGGGCCGGTGCGGTTGGGCCCGACCCGGTGCTGCATCCGGGCGACGGCCTTGCGCTCGTACACGATGTTGAAGAGCGTCAGCAGCAGCAGCAGCACGAAGATCGCGACCGACTTGAGCAGCACCAGCCACCACGGGTCGTCGCCGAATCCGGGGATCTCGTCCGCGGTCTGCAGCGCCAGCTGGGAAAGCGATCTCACCTGGCACCTCCGGCGGCGGGGTGGAGCTCGGTGCTCGCGGGCGCTACGGCCACGACCGCGCCCGCCGTGGCGCCGAGGTCGGCGTAGACGCGCGAGCCCGTCGAGTTCTGCGGGACCCACACGACCCCGTCGGGCATCTCAGTGACTCGCAGCGGGAGCGTGATCGCACCGCGGTCGGTACTGATGGTCACGGGCGCGCCGTCGGCGACGCCGTTCTCGGCGGCGGTGCCGGCGGACATCCGGGCCAGCGCCGCCCGCGCGGTGCCGGCCAGGTGCGGCTCGCCGTCCTGCGCCCGGCCCAGGTCGAGCAGCATCCGCCAGGTGGCGAGCACCGCCTGACCGGCCCCCGGGCGCGCCGGTTCCCCCTTCTCGACCGACGGAGCGGCCGCGCGGGTGCCGTCCCACCGGCCCAGCTCGGCCAGCTCCTCGCGCGCCGCCTCGACCGTGGGCAAGCCGAGCCGGATTCCGATCTGTGTGGCCAGGGCATCGAGCACGCGCACGTCGGACAACGCGCCGGTGCCGTCCAGGGCGGTCGGAAACGGACGTTCCCGGCCCTCCCAGTTCACGAACGTGCCGGACTTCTCGGCCACCGGCGCGACCGGGAGCACGACGTCGGCCAGCCCCGTCACGTCACTGTGCCGGATCTCCAGGCTGACGACGAAGTCCGCCGCCTCCAGGGCCGCCCGGGCGGCCAGCGGATCAGGCAGGTCCGCCAGCTCCACGCCCGCGATCAGCGCACCGGAGAGGCCGCCGTCGGTGAGCGCGGCGAGCATCCCGGACGTGTCGTGCCCGCTGCGGGCCGGGACATTCGACACTCCCCACGCAGCCGCGACGTCGACGCGGGCTTCGGCGTCCGAGAACGGCCGGCCGCCGGGAAGCAGGGTCGGCAGCACGCCCGCGTCGAGCGCGCCGCGCTCGCCGGCGCGGCGGGGCACCCAGGCCAGCCGGGCGCCGGTAGTGCTGGCCAGCCGAGCTGCCGTGGACAGTGCGCCCGGGACCCCGGCGAGGCGCTCCCCGACCAGCACGATCGCGCCCGTAGCGGAGAGGGCGTCAGTGACGTCCCGCAACCGCTCGTCCCCGTCGGCGATGGCGGCGAGCACTTCGGTCTCGGTGCCTGGAGCCGCCGGCACCAACCGCGCGGCCAGCTTCTCCACACCCCGGCTGGTGAACGGCGCCACGGCGACGACCGCGGTCCCCGTCTTGCGTAGTGCTTTACCCAACCGCAGGAAGATCGTGGGCGCCTCCTCCTCTGGCTCCAGGCAGGTGAGCAGCACCGCCGGCGCACGCTCCAGGTCGGCGTAGGTCACTCCGAGGCCAGTCCCGGCGATTCCGGCCAGGAAGTTGGCCTCCTCCACGGAGTGCGCGCGGACGCGGAAGTCGATGTTGTTCGTCTGCAGCACCAGCCGGGCGAACTTGGCGTAGCCGTACGCATCCTCCACGGTCAGCCGCCCGCCGGTGAGCACGCCGACCCCCCGGTCGTCGCGCGCTGCGGCGAGGCCGCGAGCCGCCAGCGTGAGCGCCTCCGGCCAAGAGGCGGTGACCAGTTC
>JACVRX010000116.1 GCA_014534205.1 Jiangellaceae bacterium | reverse complement strand
CCGACGTCGACCGGGCTCGGATCCTCGTCGAGAACGCGCGCGACCACCTCGTCGAGGCGGCGGCGAAGGCGAAGGCAACTGCGGCGTGACGACCCACCATCTCGTCCGCCGGGCGGCCGAGGCCGTATGGAGCCCGGTGGCGGGCCCCCTGTCCGGCGCCAAAGGCTTGCAGGCGTGGTCGGTGGTCGACGCCTCGACGGCGGCTGTTCATACCGGCTTCGCGGTCGGGCGCCTGAACCCCGGCGGGTCGATGGCCACGCACGTGCACTCGTACGAGGAGAGTCTGTACGTGCTGGAGGGCGAGGTCGTCGTGCAGACGCCGGGGGAGGCCGTGCTGCTCCGGCCCGGAGACTACGGCTGGATCCCGATCGGTGTCCCCCACCTGCTCCGTAACGTGGGCGACCTGGAAACGCGCTGGGCGCGAATGTCTGCGCCGACACCGCGGGTGTCCCACAGCCTGGACACGTACGTCGTCCCGGAGCTTCCGCCGGCCGAGCCGGCGCCGCCGGACGTCCGTGACCCGCGCACCCGCAGGTATGGGCACATCGACCGGGAGAACATGGACCCGGCGCTGCAGACCCAGGAGCGCCTCGCCGTCTCCGCGAGCATGCGCACGGCGCTGCTGGTCTACAGCGGAATCACCGTCAAGATGATGATCGACTCGGACCTGGGTGCCGTGTTGTCGACGATGTTCATGGTGCAGTACGAGCCGCACGGCGTGATCGGTGGACACGACCATCCGTTCGAGGAGACGTACCTCATCCTCGACGGCTCGGTGGAGGCAACCTTCGACGGCACGTCGTACGTGCTGACCCCTGGCGACGTCGCCTGGGCCGGCGTCGGGTCCGTCCATTCCTTCCGGCCGGCCGGCGACGGCCCGGTCCGCTGGCTGGAGACGCAAGCGCCGCAGCCGCCTGGCCGGCACTCCTACCGGTTCGCCCGGGACTGGGACTACCTGCTGCAGCGACTCCAGGCCGGTGGCTCGTCGTGATAACTGTCGTCGTCGGCGGCACCAGCGGGCTGGGCCTGGAGATCGCTCGCCATCGCAGTAAGCAGGGTGACGACGTCGTCCTCAGCGGTCGGGACGCTGCCACGGCCGCGGAGGTGGCGTCGTCCCTCGGTAGTGGTGCCCGGGCAGTGTCGTTCGACCTCACCGAGCCGCGGAGTATCGCGCCTGCGCTGACCGGGATCGACCGGGTGGACAACCTGGTGCTCGCCGCCATCGACCGGGACACCAACGACGTGCGCGACTACGACCTGGACCGGGCACTGAACCTGGTGACGCTGAAGCTGGTCGGGTACACCGAAGTTGTCCACGCGCTGCTGCCGGCCATGCACGACGACGCCGCGGTCGTCGTCTTCGGTGGCCGAGCGAAGGACAAGCCGTACCCGGGCTCGATCACCGTCTCGACAGTCAACGGCGGTGTGATCGGCATGGTCAACGCGCTGGCGCTGGAGTTGGCGCCGATCCGGGTGAACGCAGTGCACCCGGGAATCGTGGGCGACAGCCCGTTCTGGTCGGCCAAGCCGCACCCGGTACTCGAGGGTTATCGCTTCCGTACGCCCACGGGCCGGCTGGCGACGATGCCGGACATTGTGGGCGCTGTCGACTTCCTGCTCGGCAACCGTGGCGTGAACGCCGTGCAGCTCTACGTCGACGGCGGCTGGCTGTTGACGTGACAGCGGCTCCCCGCGTGGCCATCGTCGGCACCGGCCGCATGGGGGCGGCGATGGCGGCACGGCTTTGCTCTCAGGGCGCGCATGTCGTCGTCCACAACCGGACGTCGGCACGTGCCCAGACCGTCGCCGAGGAAACCGGCGCGAGGATGGTTGGCTCCGCGCGGGAAGCCGCCACGCAGGCCGAGGTGGTGCTGGTCTCGCTTGCCGACGATGCGGCGTGCGAGGAGGCCTACGCCGGCCCGGACGGGATCATCGCGGGGCTGTCCGCGGGCAGCGTCGTGGCCGATACCAGCACGGTGAGCCCGCGGACGTCCCGTCGACTCGCGGACCTGGTCGGTCACGCAGGCGCGGGAATGCTGGATGCGCCGGTGTCGGGGAGTGTGCCGATCGTCGACCGCGGCGAGCTGACGGTGATGGTCGGGGGCGCTGCCGACGACCTGGAGAGAGCCCGCCCAGTGCTGGAGCTGCTCGCGGCGCGGATAGTGCACCTTGGCGGGCCGGGGACCGGAGCGACGATGAAGCTCGCCGTGAACTCCGTCGTACACGCGTTGAGTCAAGCCCTGTCCGAGGCATTGGTGCTTGCGGAGAGGGCCGGCGTCGATCGTGCGACGGCCTACGGGGTATTCATGGAGAGCGTCGTGGGAGCACCGTTCGTCCGTTACAAGCGGGCCGCCTTCGAGAAGCCGGACGAGACCCCGGTCGCGTTCAGTCTCGACCTGGTGCTGAAGGACCTCGATCTTGTCCTCGATCTCGCTGCCGAAGTAGGGCTGCCGATGCCGCAGGCTGCGGCGAACCGGGCGGCAGCCGCCGCTGCGATCGAGGCGGGCCTGGGGGAGCGGGACATGAGCGCGATAGCGACGATGCTGCGCGCCGGCTCCGAAGTCGAGGCGCCTCCTCGATAGCGAGATTCCTGTTTGCCGGCTTCTCCCGGGCTGTTCACGCAGATCTCGCCGTAGACGTCGACGACCAGGTTGCTGTAATCGTCCATGCGGCGCGAACTGGCCACGAAATTCAGGCGGGCGTCCGCCGATACTGGCCTGATGGAGGCGCCTTTAGTGCGGGCCTGTCGCATCGCCGGCGTCAGAGATGAGCGGGTGCTGCAGGCCGTCGCCGCCGTGCCGCGGGCGTCGTTTGTACCGCGAGAGCTCGTGGACTGGGCCGACGAGGACTCGCCGCTGCCCATTCCCCACGACCAGGTGACGACTCAGCCATCCCTCGTCGCCTTGATGATCGAGGCTCTGGAGCTCAGTGGCACGGAGAAGGTGCTCGAAATCGGGACCGGATACGGCTGGCAGACGGCCCTGCTGGCACACCTCGCCGAGGAGGTCTGGAGCATCGAGCGGTTCGCTGACATCGCGGAGACGGCTCGGGAGAACCTCCGCCGCAACGGCACGGAACGTACGCAAGTAGTCGTCGGTGACGGCACGCAGGGACTGGCGGAGAGCGCGCCGTTCGACGCGATTCTCGTTGCTGCCGCCCACACGCGCGTGCCGGAACCGCTGGTATCGCAGCTCGCCGACGATGGCCGGCTGGTGATGCCGATCGGACCTGGCGGACGCGAGATCGTGGTCAAGTTCGTAAAGACAAGAGGTCAGGTGATCCGTGCTCGGGACGTGATACCGGCGCACTTCGTCCGGCTCGTCGGTCAGCATGGGTTCCCAACGGATTAGGCGTCCGGTGGCCTGGCGGCGAGGACGCCGCGCCGCCGATGCCGGTTGGTCGGCTGGCCGAGCTGGTGAGCCGTCGGGCCACTGCGCGAGCTCGACCCGGTTCGCGGTGCCGGTCTTGTGCAGCACGTGGGAGATGTGACGCCCGGCTGGTCGTTGAGTACGCCGACGGCACCGAATCACCAGCGGTATCGGACAGTGCGATGCTGCGTCGCATGCAAGCGTGGGAACACCTGCCGGATCAGATGACCGCGTGGGTTGTGCACCGGCCAGGTCCGATGAGCAACCATCCGCTGCGGCGCACGTCGCTGCAGGTGCCGCGTCCCGGGTCCGGCGAGATCCTCGTCCGCGTGCATGTGTGTGCGGTGTGCCGGACGGATTTGCACTTGGCCGAGGGAGACCTCGCTCCCAGGGCGCCGAAGACGGTTCCCGGTCACGAGGTAGTCGGCCACGTGGTTGCCGCCGCTGACAACGTCCGGAGATTCCAGGGCGGAGAGCGGGTCGGCATTGCATGGCTGCGCTGGACGTGTGGCGAGTGTGTCTACTGCCGGCGTGGATCCGAGAACCTGTGCCCGTTCTCCCGGTACACCGGCTGGCACGCGCACGGCGGCTACGCCGAGTACGCGGTCGTGCCGGCCGCCTACGCGTACGCGTTGCCGGACGGCTACACCGACGATGAGCTGGCGCCGTTGCTCTGCGCCGGCATCATCGGCTACCGGGCGCTGCTCCGCGCGGCGCTACCACCTGGTGGACGGCTAGGCGTCTACGGCTTCGGCGCCTCAGCACACCTCGCCGCGCAGGTCGCTGTGGCCGGGGGAGCCACCGTCCACGTGCTGACCCGAGCTCCGGCCGCTCGTGAGCTGGCACTGTCGCTCGGCGCGGCGTCGGCCGGCGGCGCCTACGACCAGCCGCCCGAGCCGCTGGACGCTGCCATCCTGTTCGCGCCGGTCGGCGACCTGGTGCCCGTGGCGCTCGAAGCGCTCGACGCCGGCGGGACACTCGCCATCGCCGGCATTCACCTGAGCGACGTGCCGAGCCTCAATTACCAGCGGCACCTGTTCCGGGAACGGCAGTTGTGCAGCGTCACGGCGAACACCCGCGAGGACGGCCGGGCATTCCTGCGCTTCGCCGCCGAGCATCGGCTGCAGGTGAAAACAACGCCGTACCCGTTCGACGCGGCCGACCAGGCGCTGGCTGACCTGGTCGCCGACCGGGTCAACGGTGCCGCTGTGCTGCGGCTGCCAACTTGACGGCGAGCCCGGGCACTGTCGCTGCGACGATCACCACCAACAGGTCGGTCAGACTGATCACCTCGATGCCCAGCAGCGTCCGTAGCGGTGGGAGCACGACCGGCGCCAACTGCAGCACCACCGCGCCAGCCACGGCGACGTCGAGGAAGCGTGGCCTACGTGCGTGCGCGACCCCGGAACGACGCAGCGCGAGCGCAATCCCGAGTTGTG
>JACVRX010000104.1 GCA_014534205.1 Jiangellaceae bacterium | reverse complement strand
GGCCACTGGGACCTGCCAAACGGTGCGGTTGCGACAGGTCGAAATGGCGAGGTTTCCGGAGATGGGCACGCCGGTCGAGCGTCAGCATGACTGGTCACAGACACGCCCACGCCGCGGTTTCGGGCCCAGTGCCTGACACCCCGTTGACGCAGCTCTCCAGCCCGTATTGGAGCACAGGCTTGTCCGGCCTGACGGGTTCGCCGGCGTTGGCTGGCCGACGCGATCGGTCAGTGCTGGCCGAACGCCTCGGGCGGCGGACAGGCGCAGACCAGGTGCCGGTCCCCGTACGCGCTGTCGACTCGGCGCACCGGTGGCCAGTACTTGTCGATCCGAGAATCCCCTGACGGGTACACGGCGGTCGCACGGTCGTAGGGATGCGTCCACTCCCCGACCAGCGTCAACGCCGGGTGCGGGGCATTGCGCAGCGGGTTGTCGTCCGCGGGCCACTCCCCTGCTGCCACCTTGTCGATCTCGGCCCGGATCGAGATCATCGCGTCGCAGAACCGGTCGATCTCGGCGAGGTCCTCCGACTCGGTTGGCTCGATCATCAGCGTGCCAGCGACCGGAAACGACATCGTCGGCGCGTGGAAACCGTAGTCGATCAGCCGCTTCGCCACGTCCTCGACGGTGACGCCCGTCGCCTTGGTCAGCGGGCGCAGATCCACGATGCACTCGTGGGCGACCAGGCCGTTCCGCCCGACGTACAGCACCGGGTAGTGGTCGCGCAGCCGGGCGGCAATGTAGTTGGCGGCCAGCACCGCGACCTGGGTGGCGAGGCGCAGCCCGTCCGAACCCATCATCCGGATGTACGCCCAGGAAATCGGCAGCACTCCAGCGGATCCGAACGGCGCCGCCGACACCGGGCCCACGCCAGACGCCGGGCCGGCCTCCGGCAGCAGCGGGTGGTTGGGCAGGAATGCTGCCAGGTGCGAGCGCACGGCCACCGGCCCCACGCCGGGACCGCCGCCGCCGTGCGGGATGCAGAACGTCTTGTGCAGGTTCAGGTGGCTCACGTCGGCGCCGAACTCCCCCGGCTTCGCCAGCCCGACCAGCGCATTCAGGTTGGCGCCGTCGACGTAGACCTGGCCGCCGGCCTCGTGGACCAGCCGGCAGATCTCGGTGATGCCCTCCTCGTACACCCCGTGCGTCGACGGGTACGTGACCATGATCGCGGCAACCCGCTGGCCGTGCGCGTCGAGCTGCGCGCGTAGGTCCCCCGTGTCGATGGTCCCGTCGCCGGCAGCAGCCACCACGACAACGCGCATGCCGGCCATCACTGCGGAAGCCGCGTTCGTGCCGTGTGCGCTGGACGGGATGAGGCAGACGTCGCGCATCTCGTCACCGCGAGACCGGTGGTAGGCGCGGATGGCGAGAAGCCCGGAGAGCTCACCCTGCGAGCCGGCGTTCGGCTGCACCGAGACCGCGTCGTAGCCCGTGATCGCGGCGAGCCAGCGCTCCAGCTGGCGGATCAGTTCCAGGTATCCCTGCGCCTGTTCCACCGGCACGAAGGGGTGGATGCTGGCGAAACCGGGCCAGGTGATGGGCTCCATCTCGGTCGTTGCGTTGAGCTTCATGGTGCACGAGCCCAGCGGGATCATGCCGCGGTCGAGCGCGTAGTCCTTGTCCCCGAGCCGCCGCATGTACCGCAGCATCGAGGTCTCGGAGCGGTGTGTGGCGAACACCGGATGGGTGAGGAACGGTGTGGCACGGCGCAACGACTCCGGCAGCCCGTCCCGCACCGAGACTGGCTCGGCACCGGACGTGCCGAAAGCCTTCCACACCAGTTCCAGATGCGAGTGCGTGGTCACTTCGTCGCAGGCGATCCGCACGTGGTCGGCGTCGGCGAGCCCCAGGTTTACGCCGAGGTCCGCGGCCGCGGCGACCACAGCCTCCGCGCGCTCCGGTACCCGCGCCAGCACCGTGTCGAAGAACGCGTCGTGCACGATCTCGACCCCGCCGGCGCGTAACCCGGCGGCCAGCGTGCGGGCGAGCCGGTGCACACGGGTTGCGATCTCGCGCAAGCCGTCCGGCCCGTGCCACACCGCGTACATCGACGCAACCACGGCGAGCAGCACCTGGGCGGTGCAGATGTTCGACGTCGCCCGCTCCCGCCGGATGTGCTGCTCGCGGGTCTGCAGCGCGAGTCGGTAGGCGGGTGCGCCGTCGGCGTCCACCGAGACGCCCACCAGCCGGCCGGGCAGACCGCGCTCCAGGCCCGCACGCACCGCAATGAACCCCGCGTGCGGACCGCCGTAGCCCAGCGGGACCCCGAACCGCTGTGAGGCGCCCACGGTGATGTCCGCGCCGTGCTGGCCCGGCGACTCCAGCAGGGCCAGCGAGAGCAAGTCGGCTGCCACCGTGACGAGTGCGCCACGCTCGTGCGCGGCGTCGATCACCGGGCGGAGGTCGCGCAGCTGGCCGGAAGCGCCGGGGTTCTGCAGCAGCGCGCCGAACAGCTCGCCGCCGGGCAGCCCTTCGGACAGATCGGCCACCTCGACCGTGATGCCCAGCGGCTCGGCTCGGGTTCGCACCACCGCGAGCGTCTGTGGCAGGCAGTCCGCATCCACCACCAGCCGGTCGGAATCCGCATGCACCGACCGTCGCATCAACGTCATCGCCTCGGCCGCGGCGGTGCCCTCGTCGAGCAGGCTGGCGTTCGCGGTGGTGAGCCCGGTGAGGTCGGCGACCATCGTCTGGTAGTTCAGAAGTGCCTCCAGCCGGCCCTGGGAGATCTCCGGCTGGTACGGCGTGTAGGCGGTGTACCAGGCCGGACTTTCCAGAATGCGGCGGACCACAACCGGCGGCGTGATCGTGTCGTAGTAGCCGAGCCCGATCATCTGCACCTGACGCTGGTTGCGGCGAGCGAGCGCTCGCAACTCCTCCAGCACACCGAGCTCGGTTGCCGCGGCTGGCAACTCGGTGCCGTTGGGCGTGCGGATACCGGCGGGGACTGCGGCGTCCACGAGCGCATCGAGCGTCGGGTACCCGACGACCTCGAGCATGCGGGCCAGCTCGTCGTCACTCGGGCCGATGTGCCGTCCGACAAACGGAGCGCCGCGGCTCGCCTCGCTCAGCGGGGAGGGGTGGGGCATTTCCCCGACCCTACCCGCTGGCTACGCCTCGGCCACCCGCCTCCGCCGGCGCACCGCCAGCTCGTCGCCGGGGTGATCCGCGGGCTCCTCGCCCGGACGTTCGGCCGGCAGCTCGACGAGCGACGCTTCGACCTCGCGCCACACCCGGCCGACCGCGATGCCGAACACGCCCTGACCGGCCTGTACCAGGTCGATGACTTCGTCGGCCGATGTGCACTCATAGACGCTCGCACCGTCACTGATAAGCGTGATGCCGGCGAGGTCCTCGACGCCGCGCTCGTGCAGGTACTGGACTGCCTGGCGGATCTGCTGCAAGGAGACGCCGGTGTCGAGCAGCCGTTTGACGATCTTCAGGACCAGGATGTCGCGGAACGAGTACAGCCGTTGGGTACCGGACCCGGACGCGGCGCGGATCGACGGTTCCACCAGGCCGGTGCGCGCCCAGTAGTCCAGCTGCCGGTAGGTGATGCCGGCGGCCGCGCACGCGGTGGGGCCGCGATAGCCGACGTCTGCCGGGATCGGGCCGACCAGGTCGTCGAAGAGCAGCCCCTGGCGGCCGACCTCGGTACGCGCGGCCGTCGAGTGATCGGTCGACGCGGCCGTGGGCGGCCGAACACCGCCCCTGCTGTCTCCGGTCACGCCGACCCCTCCGTCCTCCAACGCGTCACTTGCGACGCTAGGCGCGGCCTCCCCCGGGGGTCAACGCAACACGCTGGTCTCAACCTCGACCTCAACTCGAGGGTTCGCCACGTCAGGCCGCGGATTCGCTGGGCCCCGCTCGCCGATCAGCCGCTGAAGTCCTCCGGTGACACCTGGTCGAGAAACTCGCGGAACTTCTCGACTTCGTCCTCTTGCTGATCGTCAGAACTCTCCGCTATGACGATACCTACCTCGTCGAGCAGCGGCTCAGCGGCGAAGATCCGGGTTCCCGTCCGCAGCGCCAGTGCGATGGAGTCCGACGGTCGAGAGCTCACCCGGATGCCGCCCGCGAACACCAGCTCGGCGTAGTAGGTGCTGTTGCGCATCTCGGTGATCTGCACCTGCTCCAGCGTCGCGCCGAGCGCACCGAGCACGTCACGGAACAAGTCGTGGGTCATCGGCCGCTCGGGGGTGATGCCTTGCTGCGCGAACGCGATGGCGGTTGCTTCCATCGCGCCGATCCAGATCGGCAGGTAGCGCTCGCCACCTACCTCGCGGAGCAAGACGATCGGCTGGTTCGACGGCATCTCCACCCGGACGCCCACCACGTCGAGCTCACGCACGCTTCAACATTACGCCAGCCGCCGCGCCGGCACGCCGCCGTGGACCTGCGGCGCTTCGTCAACGGCTGCCCACTCGGCGCAGTCGCGCGTCGACGATCGCGGCATGCAGCCGCGACGTGAGCTGCGCGATCTCGCGGGCGGTCTGCTCGCCCCGGCCGCGGGCTTCCGCGCCGCGCTGCCGCATCATCGGCGTGACGACTTGCTCGACCAGACCGACCTCCCGCTCGGCGGCGCTGCGGATGGTCCGCAGGTGCCGTGGCTGGAGTCCGTACCCCGCCAGTTCGCCGGCGATGCGCGCCACCAGCAGGGCGTGGGCGTCGAACGTCGCACCGCGGGCGGTCACCAGGCCGTAGGACTCCAGCTCGGTGAGGAGACCCTCGCTGATCGCGGCTGCCTCCAGCAAGGCCGGCCGGGAAAGCCGGACCTCAGTCGAGTCGCGAGCCGGGCCGGCGACGGCGTGCGGGCCGCGCGGGCGGCCGCCGAGGGATAGTTGCACACCGCGGTCGAGCTGCTGCAGCTGTTCCTTGATCACCCGAAGCGGTAGGTAGTGGTCGCGCTGCATGGTGAGCACGTACCGCAGTCGAGCGATGTCGTCGTGGCTGAACCGGCGGTATCCCGACGGCGAGCGGTCCGGCTCGACCAGGCCCTCGGACTCCAGAAAGCGGATCTTCGAGATGGTCACGTCGGGGAAGTCCGGGCGCAGCTGGTCGAGGACCTCGCCGATGGAAACGGTCTGGCGGGCCGGCTGCGCCGGACTCACGTCGGCCCGCCGCCGAACCCGTGCTGACTCGAGTAGTAGACGAGCCGGTACTTGCCGACTTGGACCTCGTCGCCGTTGCTCAGGAGCACCTCGTCGATGCGATCCCGGTTCACGTAGGTGCCATTCAAGCTGCCGACGTCGCTCACCAGGTACCCGTGGTCGGTGCGGCGGAACTCCGCGTGGCGACGGGAGACGGTCACGTCGTCGAGGAAGATGTCCGAGTCGGGATGTCGGCCCGCGCTGACCACGTCGGTGTCGAGCAGGAACCGGCTGCCGGCGTTCGGCCCGCGCAGCACGACGAGCAGCGCGCTGCCGGACGGCAGCGCGTCGACGGCGGCCTGATCCGCCGGCCCCAGGTCGCTGATGGCCTCCTCGCGATCGAGCTCGTCACGGGCCAAGGTCAGCGTGCTGGTGGAGTCGCTCGGCGGGGGTGCCGGCGTGAGCCGGTTGCCGCAGCGAGCGCAGAACTTCGCATCCGCGGGGTTCTCCTGACCGCACTGGGTGCAGAACGGCATCGGCGTCAAGCTTTCCGCCACGATGGAACCGTGGCCTGGTCAGAGGTGGACGTCAGCGGTCGGAACCTTCCAGCGCCACCTGAGGGTTGGCGGTCCCTGGCAACCTAGGGCGGACGCACCGGGTGGTCAACTGAGCGCCCTCGCGGTCAGCCTTCGACGTGGGTTCGGTACTCTTCGGCACTGAGCAGCTCATCCAGCTCAGTGGAGTCGGCCGGCCTGATCTCGATCATCCAACCGTCGCCGTACGGGTCTGCGTTGACCAGCTCCGGCGAGCCGTCGAGCGCCTCGTTGCGTGCGACGACTTCCCCGGTGAGTGGCGCATAGAGGTCGCTCACGCTCTTCGTCGACTCCAATTCACCGCAGGGCGCGCCGGCGACCAGCCGGTCGCCGACCGCGGGCAGCTGGACGTAAACGAGGTCGCCCAGCTGCTCTTGGGCATAGTGAGTGATTCCGACCCGGACGCTGCCGGCGGCCTCACCGGGGCTGCGCACCCACTCGTGCTCGGCGGTGTACCGGAGGTCGGCTGGGTACACGGTGCGCCTCCATGCGTAGTGCGGGTGGCGTGGTTGGCTATCCGCCGTCGGCGGGGGCCGGGCTAGCGTACTCGGGCTCGGTTGGCTCGGAAACCGCGTCGACGATCAGCTTGTCGTGCGGCGTGACCGACGCCGTGCCGCCGTCCTCGCGCACCGCGTC
>JACVRX010000067.1 GCA_014534205.1 Jiangellaceae bacterium | reverse complement strand
GTCCCGACCGGCCCCCGGACCGGCCGCTGCTCGACATGCACGTCAACCTCTACGTCGAGCGGGACAGCCAGAAGGCGATCGTGATCGGTCGCAACGGCTCGCGGCTCAAGGACATCGGCATCCAGGCGCGGGAGCAGATAGCGCGGTTGCTCGGCACCCCGGTCTACCTGCACCTGCACGTCAAGGTCGCGAAGGACTGGCAACGCGACCCCAAGCAGCTTCGCAAGTTGGGCTTCTAGGCCGCCAGGGTGGTGACGGTGTCCACAGTCCTGGACGGACCGGTGACGCTGTTCTCCGACCTGGTCGACGGCGAGTAGCGGACAGCGGCGGCGGTGCCGTTCGGCGAATCTCTGTCCTGGCCGGGACCTGGCCGGCCCTGGCCGGCCCTGGCCGGCACCGTCCGACGTCCAGCTGGAAACCGCCGAGTTCCCGCGGCCATGATGCCCGCCGTTCTCACATGCCGAGAACGATCAGCTGCCTTACAGCGCACCGGCACCTGATCCTCTAGGCTCTCGGCTCGTGCGAAGCGGCCTCCTCCTTATCCGCCGCGGCGGGGCCAGCTAGACCGGCTCCCTCGCCGCGGGGAGCTGCGCTGCCGGTCGCGCCCACGCGAGATCCGCGAGGAGAGCCCGCACAATGAACCGCACTGCGACCATATCCGCCGACGTACACAGCTGGCCGCCGGCCCAGCAGCCGTCGCGGATGCCGGTCCACCGCTACACGCCGTACCACGACCAGTTCACCGTCGACCTCCCTGACCGCAGCTGGCCGACCCACCGCATCGAGCGCGCGCCGCAGTGGTGTGCCGTCGACCTGCGCGACGGAAACCAGGCGCTGATCGATCCGATGGACGCGGAGCGCAAGAAGCGCATGTTCGACCTGCTGGTTCGCATGGGTTACAAGCAGATCGAGGTCGGATTCCCGGCGGCGAGCCAGACCGACTACGACTTCGTCCGCCAGCTCATCGAGGGCGACCACATACCCGACGACGTCGTGATGCAGGTGCTGGTGCAGTGCCGCGATCACCTTATCGAGCGCACCTTCCAGAGTCTGCGGGGTGCGCCGCGAGCGATCGTCCACCTCTACAACTCGACATCCGTGCTGCAGCGGCGGGTGGTGTTCGGGCTGGACCGGGACGGCATCACGGACATCGCCACCTCGGCCGCGCGGATCGCCCAGAAGTACGCCGACGCCATTACCCCGGACACGAAGATCTACTGGGAGTACTCCCCGGAGTCGTACACCGGCACCGAGCTGGAGTACGCGGCCGAGATCTGCAACAAGGTCGTCGACGCCTTCGACCCCTCGCCGGACCGCAAGGTGATCGTCAACCTTCCGGCCACGGTGGAGATGGCAACACCGAACGTCTACGCCGACTCCATCGAGTGGATGCACCGCAACCTGACTCGGCGGGAGTCGATCGTCCTGTCGCTGCACCCGCACAACGACCGTGGCACCGCGGTAGCGGCCGCCGAGCTCGGTGTGCTGGCCGGCGCCGACCGCGTGGAAGGATGCCTGTTCGGTAACGGCGAGCGTACCGGCAACGTATGCCTGGTCACGCTCGGCATGAACCTGTTCAGCCAGGGCATCGACCCGCAGATCGACTTCTCCGGCATCGACGAGATCCGCCGGACCGTCGAGTACTGCAACCAACTGCCCGTCGGGGAACGCCATCCCTACGGCGGCGACCTGGTGTTCACCGCCTTCTCCGGCAGCCATCAGGACGCGATCAAGAAGGGCTTCGAGTCGCTCGAGCGCGACGCCAAACAGGCCGGCACCGCCGTGGAGGACGTCGCGTGGGAAGTCCCGTACCTGCCGATCGACCCGAAGGACATCGGCCGTTCGTACGAGGCCGTGATCCGGGTGAACTCGCAGTCCGGCAAGGGCGGCGTGGCGTACGTGATGAAGAGCGAGCATCACCTGGACCTGCCGCGCCGGCTGCAGATCGAGTTCTCCCGGATCATCCAGGCGGTTACCGACGGCGAGGGCGGCGAGATCGAGCCGGCCCGGATGGGCGAGCTGTTCCGCGCCGAGTACCTGGACCGCTTCGCGCCGCTGGCGCTGAACTCCGCGCACACGTCGTCCACGGCCGGCGAGCGGGACGAACTGCGCGTTGGTGTCTACGTGGCCGGCACGCATCGGGTGCTCGCCGGCGCGGGCAACGGCCCTATCGACGCCTTCGCCGACGCCCTTGCGACCATCGGGTACGAGGTGCGGGTGCTGGACTACGCCGAGCACGCGCTCTCGTCCGGCACCGACGCCACCGCTGCGGCCTACGTCGAGTGCGCCATAGGCGGGGACGTCTACTGGGGCGTCGGCATCGACTCCACCATCCTGACCGCCTCCCTCAAGGCGGTGGTGAGCGCCGTCAACCGGTCGGCTCACTGAGCTGGAATGACCAGTTCACCACCGCTGCCGGTACATCACCAGGCCTGGAGGCCTGGTGATGTACCTACTGGCCCGTTGATCTGGCCCGTTGATCTGGCCTGGTGATGGACGCTCGGCACACGCAGCTGCTCGCGCCGCGCCGGCCGCCGGCACGCGTCGGTTCGGCTAAGAAGTCGGCGTGACGTCCAAAAACGTCTCGGGCTCCGGCTCGGCCGTCGCGGACAAGCCCGGCGGGTTGGGTCTGGGTCGGCGTGGCTCCCGCACGCCCGCGCCGCCGGCCGGCGGCGGGTGCCCGGGCGGCTCGTCCGGCGGCCGCTCCTCGAAGAACTCGATGAACTCGTCGGGCTCCGCCGGCCGGACGCCCCAGGGAATCCGGTGTCCACGCCGCCGCCTCGCCATGCGACCAGTGGACTGCTCGGCCACGCCGGGGTCAAGCGGCCCAGTGCGAATGTTCGCGAGCAGCGCAACAATGACCTCGTGGCGGTGAGAGCATGAGCGGGCTGGCGGCGCTACTGGCCGGCCGCCGACCGCCCGGCGTATACCTGTGGCAGTCGCATGCCGCAGCGTCCGATGTCCAGCATGCGACGGAGAAGGCGCGCTGGACGCCGTTTTGCGTCGATGGCCGCAACGCCGCGGTGAAGTCCGAGGTGCTCGCGCGGATCGCCGCCACCTGTGGCTTCCCCGAGCAGCCCGCCGCGGACTGGGCTGCGCTCGCGGACGGCCTGATGGACCTGTCGTGGGCGCCTGCTGAGCGGGGATACCTCCTGTTCTACGACGGCTGGGGCATGCTCGCGTGGACCGAACCGCAGAGCTGGCGGGAAGCCCGGGCGGTGTTCGACGGCGTCTGTGCTCGCTGGTCGGGCACACCAACTCCGATGGCCGTGCTGCTGCGCGGACCCGGCCCCGTCGACGACCTGCCCGACCTGCGGTGAGCCTGGACACGGCGCAACGTGCCGCCGACCATGTCATGCCTCGATGGATCACCCGCAACCGAGCGGTCGGCGTCGTCGTCGGGCTGTGCAAAGCCGGCGAGACGGCCGTCAAGCCATACGGCTCGTCCGGCATCACACGTCCACTCGGCCCGGACACGGTCATGGAGATCGGGTCCGTCAGCAAGACGTTCACCGGTGTGCTGCTTGCCGACATGACGTTGCGCGGTGAGGTGAACCTCGACGACCCGATCAGCCGGTTCGTCCCATTCGCGGTGCCGGTCGGTGCCGCGCGAGAGATGACGCTGCTGGACCTCGCCACCCACACTGCGCGGCTGCCGCGTTCTGGGCGGACGCTGGTCCGCCAGTTCCTGCGCGACAGGCAGCAGCCGTTCGCGGCATTCACTGAGCGCGACCTGTACGCCTCGGTCGCGGCGGCTCGGCCGAAGCCGGGGCTGGGAACCCGAGTCGCTTACTCCAACCTTGGGTTCGGCCTGCTCGGCAACATCCTGGGCCGAGCGGCCGGTCGGCCGTACGAGGAGCTGGTCGTCGAGCGGGTGTGCCGGCCACTGGGGCTGGCGGAGACGACCGCGGGGCTTCCCAGCCCGGACGACCCGCGGGTCGCCGTCGGTCACCGCACCGGCGCCCGGCCGGTCGCGCCGCTTCGCATCCCGACGCTTGGTGGCGCCGGCGCCCTCCGGTCGACGGCGAACGACATGGTGAGGTATGTGTGCGCCCTACTGCACCCGGAACGGACCGACGTCCGCGACATGCTGTGCATGGCGGTGGGACCCCATCGGCCGGTAGCGCGGCAGAAGGCCGCCGTCGGGCTGGGCTGGTTCCACCTCCACCGCGGCGACCGGGTGGTGGTCTGGCACAACGGGGGAACCGTCGGGTTCGGTTCGTTCGTGGCGTTCGACCCGCGCCGGGATGCGGCCGTCGTGCTGCTGTCTAACTCTCGTTACCTCCTGCGATCCGGCCGGACGGCGTTGCGGCTGCTGGACGAGCTCGCCGGCTGACGGCGCACGCTCGAGTTGTCAGGCCGGACAGGTCACTGGCCTGCGCGGCTGCGGATCGGCGCGCTGACAAGTGCCGGCGCCGGCGACTTGTCAGGGCGCTGCCGCGGACAGCGGACCTACCGACGTACCGAGCTGGCGGTCGGCGAAGGCCCAGAACGCTGCGGCCCGTGGTCCAACCGAGAGGCCGATCGGTGTCTCGGCGGCCTCGAAGCCGCAGCGGACGAAGGCGCCGAGCCCGCTCGGCCCGGTGGTCAGTTTGCCGGCACGTCGATCCTCGGCGCCCGGCCAGCGCCACCTGCCGTCGGTGAAGGCGAGCGGCACGTCGATCCTGGACTCGGTCTCGCCAGGGAGCGCCCGCCAGGTGCCGCCGAACCGGTGCGTGTCCGCGGCGGCGACCAGATCTGCTTCGAACTGCACCGGCTCGTAGGCCAGGTCGACGCCGCCGACCAGTGCGTCCATCAGCAGCTGGATCGGTAGGTCCCGCAATCCGGCCGCGACGACCGAAAGGCCGGCGCCCATGCGGGGGTTCAACTCCGTCGGCAGGAACCGGCCGCCGGTCACGACGCCGTCTACCGTGAACGCCCCGCGGAAGGCGACGTCCTCGCGGAGCATCGCGCCGACGCGGCGAGCAACCTCGCACATCCGGCTGCGCACGTCGGCCGGCGGGTCGTAGAACGTGGCACAGCCCGCGTAGAACAGGCCACCGGTGCCGGAGTCGGGCGGGTGTCGCAATGTGACCATTTCCACCGGACGGGATGTTGCGACGTGATCAGGGAACACGATCCCGTGGATGCTGCACGGCACGCCGTCGAGGAACGCCATTACACGAACCCGGCCGCAGTGCGACCGGAAGAACCGCACGGCGGCATCGACCTCCCGGGGGGTCCGCACCCAGCGCACGTACTCGGCGCCGCCGTTGAACCCTTCACGGGTGTCACCCGACCAGACCGTGCCCACGCCGGCGTCGAGTTGCGCGGCGGCCTGGAGCAACGGCGGCCGCTCGGCGCGGACGATCAACGACGGCGCCCGCTCCACGCCGGCCCGGTCCCACAGCGCATCCGCGACCGTCTTGTCCTCCAGCGCAAACCACTCGGGCCGGCGGTACGCGAGGTATGGACGGCCATCCAGCTCCGGCGCGGTGCCGAGGAAGTCGCCGAGAACCAACGCCTTACCCTGCGGGTCGAACCGCCGCACCGCTTCGACCAGCTCTGCCGGTGGATCGTGCAGCCTCGCGAGACCCGACCGGATGGACTCCATCATCGACCTGCTCCGTGGTGCTGGCAGCGCTACCACGGTCGCGTCGCCTGGGTCCGGCAACGGTCCGGCACCTGTGCCCTCGGTGCCGATTACTAACACCTCGGTGGCTCCCAGACTGCGCACCAGCCGCACCGTCGGGGTCCAGCCGACGGCGAGGTTTCCGGCGAGGATCACCCGCCGCTCGTCGAACAGCGGCCGGAGCAGCTCGCGGTACTCAGCACCTTGCACCCCGGCACCGTACGACGCACCGTCGCCCGGGCACGGCTGCAACCGTCATGACGTGAGTTGGTGTTGAGACGACCCCAGACGCACGTCGACCAGGCGACGGCTCGCTCAGCTGACTGCGACCGCCAAGATGTGGCGAGACGGGCCCGGCTGCTGCCACCGCGGCACGGCAGGATCGAGCTGTGCCACACGGCTACATCACCTGGGACTGGATCGACGCGCAGCTGCACGCACACCGCTCGATCTGGCTGTCCAGCACACGCCTGGACGGCCGGCCGCATGCGATGCCGGTGTGGTACTGGTGGGACGGGCGTGCGCTCTACTTCATCACCGGACGGACAACACAGAAGGCACGCAACCTGGTGCACATCGCCCATGTCGTCGTCCACGGGTGGGATGGCGACGACGTGGTGGTCCTGGAGGGCACCGCCCATCTGGTGACGGATCCGACAGAGCACGACCGCCTGGAGCGGGCGTGGGCGGCGAAATACGTCGACCCGGAGACGGGCGCACGCGATTCTACGCGGCGTGCCCATGATCTGGTGTTCCGGGTAGCCGTTGCGCGCATCATGGCGTGGATGTATGGCCGGATCGGGGGTCGGACGGATTACTTTCCGACCGCCGACGGGCGCTGGGAAAAGCGATCGTGATGCGCCGTTCCACCGGCGACACCGGAGGGGTAACGACGACCACTCACCTCTGCGCGTGCCAGCGGTACGTAGACGTGGGCAAGTGAGGCTGGAGAGCAACTCACGGTCCCGCACGGCGATCTGTCCCGAATCCGGCCGACTTCGTTGAGCTTCTTGCCGGCGGGTCGTCCAGCGGCCCGTCCAGGTACCCGCTCCCCGGTAGACGGGTCAGCGTCGCTGCCCCGTGCTGACCACCTCGGAAGTGCCGCTGGATCGAGACCTGCCAATATGAGCAGCCGCAGCCGGTTCGGACATTGCGGACAGGCACTCAGCGGCAGTACCTGGTCATTCCGAGCCCGGGCGCGGCGGCAGCCGGGCCGGTGGAGGCGGGGGAGAATGACCGGGTGAGCCTCTACCGGGACGAAGGTGTCGTGTTGCGCACCCAGAAGCTCGGCGAGGCCGACCGCATCATCACGCTGCTCACTCGCGAGCACGGCCGGGTACGCGCGGTCGCCAAGGGGGTACGTCGCACCTCCAGCCGGTTCGGAGCCCGGCTTGAACCATTCATGCAGGCCGACCTGCAATTCGCGACCGGCCGCTCGCTCGACGTCATCACCCAGGCGGAGACGCTCGCGCCGTTCGGCGTCGACATCACCGGCGACTACGCCCGGTACACGGCCGCGACGGCGATCGTCGAGACGGCCGAGCGGCTGGTCGCCGAGGAGCGGGAACCGGCGCTGCAGCAGTACCTGCTGGTGGTCGGCGCGCTGCGGGCGATCGCCGCCGGGTCGCACGACGCCGGCCTGGTGCTGGACGCCTACCTGCTGCGCGGGTTGTCCGTCGCCGGGTTCGCGCCGAGCTTCGCCGACTGCGCCCGCTGCGGCGCGGCCGGCCCGCACCGGTTCTTCTCAGTCCCCTCGGGCGGCATGGTGTGTGCGACCTGCCGGCAGTCAGGGACGGTGGCGCCGTCGTCCTCCACCGTGGGACTGCTTGCCGCGCTGCTCAGCGGGGACTGGGCGCTCGCCGACGCGAGCGAGCGACGGTCTCGGCGCGAGGCGAGCGGCATCGTCGCGGCGTTCCTGCAGTGGCACCTCGAGCGCGGGTTGCGCTCGCTGTCACTGGTGGAGCGGGTGTGAGCAGACGCTACGCCGCGCCGACACCTCACCCGTCCGGCGCCCGGCCGCCACGGATCCCGCGCGAAGTGCTGCCGCGACACGTCGCGATCGTCATGGACGGCAACAGACGATGGGCGAACCAGCGCGGCCTACCGCGGACCAGAGGACACGAGGCGGGTGAAGCGGCGTTGCTCGACGTCATCCACGGCGCGGTGGAACTCGGCATCGACTGCCTGTCGGCGTACGCGTTCTCCACGGAGAACTGGAGGCGCTCGCCGGAGGAGATCCGGTTCCTGATGGGCTTCAACCGCGAGGTCATCCACCGCCGCCGCGACGAGCTGGACGCGCTCGGTGTGCGAGTCCGCTGGGCCGGTCGCCGGCCCCGGCTGTGGAGGAGCGTCATCGCCGAGTTGGAGGAGGCCGAGCGACGCACCCGAGACAACGACGTCATCACGCTCCAGTTCTGCGTCAACTACGGCGGCCGAGCGGAGATCGCCGACGCCGCGTCCGCGCTCGCGGGGGATGTCGCCCGCGGCGCGGTGAGCCCGTCGGGTGTGGACGAGAAGACGTTCGCCCGTTACCTCTACAACCCCGACCTGCCCGAGGTCGACCTGTTCGTGCGCTCGTCAGGAGAGCAGCGGACGTCGAACTTCCTGCCCTGGCAGTCCGCGTATGCCGAGATGGTGTTCCTCAACACGCTGTGGCCGGACTTCGACCGCCGGCACCTGTGGCAAGCCGTTGAGACATACGCCCGCCGAGATCGTCGTTACGGTGGCGCCGAGCCGTTGCCCAGTGCGGGGACGGCCGGCTGACGCGGTAGCCATATCAGGTCAGTGCTCGTCGTAGTGCCGACCGTGCCGGGCATGCAGGTGCCCGCCGTGCAAGTAGTCGACGTGGTCGTCGTGCGGGACGCCCGGATGCCCGCACTCGGCGTCGTGTTCGTGGACGTGTTCCTCGGCCGCCACGTGGCCGCGCCGACCCGTCTCGGCGCGCTGCCCGGCAAAACGCTGCCGGCGTAACAACGATCCGGCCGGCCAGGCCAGCGTGAAGCCGAACAACGCAACCACGACGATCGCCGCTCCCGGCGCGACGTCGACGTAGTACGAGAGGGTCACACCGGTGAGCGACGCTGCGACGCCGAGCAGTAACGCCAGCGAGAAAGTCGCACGAAACCCGCGGGCCAGCTGCTGCGCAGTCGCAACGGGAACCACCATCAAGGCGCTGACCATCAGCAAGCCCACCGTGCGCATCGCCACCACGACGGTGACCGCCGCCATGGCGGCGATGAGCATGCTGTACACGCGCACCGGGATGCCGGCCGCGCGCGCGAATTCCTCGTCCTGGCATACGGCGAACAGCTGTGGTCTCAGGCCGATGCACAGAACGAGTACCACCACCGTCAGCGCAGCGATCAGTACCAGGTCGCCAACGGAGACGGTAGTGACCGAGCCGAACAGGTACGTCGTCAATGTGGCCGCGGAGATACCCGCAAGCCCGACCAGCAGCACGCCGCCGGCGATGCCGCCGTAGAACAGCATGGCCAGGGCAACATCGGCGGAAGCGCGGCCATGTTCGCGGAGCAACTCGATCGCTACGGCGCCGAGCGTGGCGACGACGACTGCTGTCCACACCGGCGCCCAGCCGGTGAGGAGGCCGAGCGCCACACCGGTGAGAGCAACGTGCCCGATGCCATCGCCCATGAGCGCCAGCCGGCGTTGCACCAGGTAGGTGCCCACAGCCGGGGCCGCCAACCCGGTCAGCAGCGCGGCGAGGAGTGCACGCTGCATGAAATCGGCCAGCACGATCATCCGAACAGCCCTGTCTCGCGATGCTCGCTGTGTGCGTGCTCTTGCGGCATACCGGTGACGTCGGCAGGGATAGGAAGAGGCCCTTCTCTCAGCACGCGTCCGGCGTCGAGCACCACGGCTCGGTCCACGAGGGGCCCGAGCGGGCCCAGTTGATGCAGCACGAGCAGAACCGTCCGGTCCGACGCAACGAACGTCCGCAGCGCACGGGCGAATGCCTCTTGGCTGGTCTGGTCGATCCCTGCATTGGGTTCGTCCAGGACGAGCAGGTCGGGGTCCCCTGCTGCCGCCCGGGCGACGAGCACCCGTTGCTGTTGCCCCCCGGAGAGCCTGTCCACGCGGTCGTCCGAGCGATCAGTGAGTCCGACGAGTGCGATCGCCTGCTCCACGGTCTCCCGATCGCGTGCGTCGGCCCGCTGAAACGGCCGCCGGCGGGCCAGGCGACCAGCAGCGACCACCTCGCGCACCGAGGCGGGGACGCCGCTCGCGGCCGTACTCCGCTGCGGAACGTAGCCGACCCGCTGCCAGTTCCGGAATTGGGAGATCGGCGTCCCGAACAGCCGTATGTCTCCCTGCCGGACCGGCGCCAGCCCCAGGGCGGCGCGGATCAGCGTCGACTTCCCCGAGCCGTTGGGCCCGAGGACGGCGACCACCTCACCCTGGGAAACATGCAGGTCGACGTCTGATAGCACGACCCGGTCGTCCAGCACGACGGTGACGTCGTCGATGTCCACGACCTCGGTCATGCGCAGCCATTCGCTTTCTGGAGGGCAGCCAAGTTGCCCCGCATCAACGAGAGGTAGTCCTCGTCCTGAGTCTTTTCGGTCAGGCCCTCGATGGGGTCGAGGACCGCGGTTTCGACGCCCAGATCCGTGGCGATCGTCTCGGCGACCGCCGAGCCGAGCAGCGGCTCGTAGAACACGGTGGTGAGTCTCTCGCGCCTGATCAGTTCTTCCACCTCGCCGAGCCGGGCCGGAGACGGCTCCGCGTCGGGCTCCGTCCCGGCGATGCCAGTGAAATGCAGACCGTAGCGGTCGGCCAGGTGACCGAACGCGTCGTGACTGACCACCACAGTTCGGCGCTGGCACCGCGCGAGTCCGGC
>JACVRX010000005.1 GCA_014534205.1 Jiangellaceae bacterium | reverse complement strand
GGGCTCTGGTGGCGTGCCTTCGACCGGTTCGCCCGGCCGGTCCGACGGTGGGGTGCTCATTGGCCGGATTCCTTCTCTTGTCCGCGTCGGCTGGGCTCGGCGCTACACCTTAGAGCACGGTAGAGACGCCAGGACATCAGCCGCCTTGGCGGGCCGACATCGCCGCGTAGTACGCGCTCGAGTCCTTACGATAGAGCAGCCACAAGATCGCCCCGGCAAGTGCGATCGACGCGATGTTGACGATGACTCCGAAACCGGTCGTCTGGGCCAGGTTGTACCCCGTCAGCAGCACGTCGAGACCGAACAGCACGCTGGCGACGATGCGCGCCCACGCCTCACCCCGGCGGTTCGCCTGCGCCATCCACAGCCAGAAAGCGATCGCGATGACACCGATGACCACAGTCACGCCGGTGGCCATGTCCACCGCCCGGTCCAGCTCTTCGGGAGTGAGGTTTTGGTCCTCCTGCTCCATCTGGTCGCGCAGCTGAGCGCGGGTCGCGACGGAGAACAGCATGCCGAGCAAGGAGAGGCCGGCCCCGACGTACATCAGCTTCACCGCGGCGAGCAGCGATGAGGGCGGTACCGGGACCGGCGGAACCGGCGGCGGGGCGACCAGCTCCGCGGGCTCCCCGAGGTCACCCGTCGCGGGCTCCCCGAGGTCACCCGTCGCGGGCTCCCCGAGGTCACCCGTCGCTGCGCTCGGGCGGTCTGGTCGGGCGGCGCCGCCGGCCGGCACGGGGGCATCCGGTGGCAGGGCCGGATCACCTGTGGGCGCGCCCGGCGGCTCCGGTTCGGCGCCTCCACCCGGCGCTCGGCCGTCCGGCGAGTGCGGCGTACTCATGGCAGGACCATTTCGCTCGCTTCCGATCGCGGTCGACAGTCGCTGATGACCCCGACAGGTGCTCGCGGTCAAACTACCGTCCCAGCTCAGCCCGACATCGACGCGCCGTGCCGACGACGCGGCCGCGGACCTCACTGGCCTACGGTCGGAGCCGTGAGCTCCCTGCACGAACTGACCGCGCTGGAACTGGCCCGACTGGTCACTGGGCGCGAGGTTTCCCCTACCGAGATCCTCGACCACACGCTGACTCGGGCCCACGCGCTGGGTGAGCGGGTGGGCGCGTTCGTCGCGGTGACCGAAGGGCTGGCCCGGGAGCAGGCCCGCGCGGTGGAGAAGTCGGTCCTGTCCGGGGTGAGCGTCCCGCCGCTGGCGGGCGTGCCATGTCCGATCAAGGACCTCACCATGGTTGCCGGCCAGCCGTTCACCATGGGCAGCGCCGCGTTCGCCGGAACACTCGCGCCCGTCGACGACGGCGTGGTGACCTTGCTGCGCGACGCCGGCACGCTGATGGTGGGCAAGACGACGACGCCCGAGCTCGGCCTCCCGTGCTACACCGAGCCGGACATCGCACCGGCCGCTCGCTCCCCTTGGGACTTGACGCGGTCGGCCGGTGGCTCCAGTGGCGGTGCCGCGGCGGCCGTGGCGGCCCACATCGTCCCAGTCGCGCACGCTTCGGACGGCGGCGGCTCCATCCGCATCCCGGCGAGCGTGTGCGGGCTGGTGGGCCTGAAGCCCACGCGCGGTCGGGTGAGCCCTGGGCCGTACGGGGTCGACAGTGCCGGTCTGGCGGCGACTGGTGTTCTCACCCGGGATGTGCGTGACACCGCAGCGCTCCTCGACGTGCTGACACCCGGCTGGCCGGGAGACCTGTTCCGGCTGGCTGGTCCGGCCACGACGTTCCTCGACGCATGTGACCGCAGCCCGGGCCGACTGCGCATTGGCGTCCTCACCGCGCCGGTGATCGCAGCAGGCACCCGCGTCGACCGTGCCTGCCTCGACGCGGTGGTGGCGACGGCCGCACTGCTCACCGACCTCGGGCACGTCGTCGACGAGGCACCGGTGCCCTTTCCCGCATCGCGCTGGGAGTCGTTCGAGGCGCTGTGGTCGGTCCTTGCCGCCACTGCGCCGGTGACTCCGGACAGGGAGCACCAGCTCGTTGCCTACACCCGCTGGCTGCGGCGGCACGGCCGCACCTTCTCCGGTGTCCAGTACGCCGAGGCGGTGGTGAGCGTGCAGCGGACCACGCGGGAAGCCGCCGCCGTCTGGGCACCGTTCGACGTGATCGTCTCCCCGACGCTGGCGCGGCTGCCCGCGTTCGTCGGCGAGATTCGGAACGACGACGACCCGGCCGCGGATTTCGCCGCGCAGATCGAGTACACGCCGTGGACCAGCATCTGGAACCTGACCGGCTGGCCGGCCGTCAGCCTGCCGCTGCACCGCGTCGACGTCGATGGGAAGGTGCTGCCGGTCGGGGTCATGGTCGGCGGGCGGCACGGAGCAGAGGAGACCCTGCTGGCCCTGTCCGCTCAGCTGGAGGACGCGCGTCCGTGGCGCCCCGCGCTCACCGCGCTGGCGCGCCAGCCGTGGCTACAAGTTTCTGGAGAGCAGTGATGACCGGTAAAGAGCTTTCGTTCGGGTACTTCCTGGTGCCTAACGCGGCCGATCCGCTGCTCGAGACAGCACGCGAAGTCGAACGGCTCGAGCTGGAGTTCGTCGGGATCCAGGATCACCCGTACCAGCGCCGATTCGTGGACACGTTCGCGCTGATGTCGGCCGTCCTGGCCACGACGACCTCGCTGCGAATCTTCCCCGACGTCGCGTGCGTCCCGCTGCGGCCGGCTGCCGTGCTGGCGAAGACGGCCGCGTCACTGGACGTGCTCTCCGGCGGCCGGTTCGAGCTCGGCCTGGGCGCAGGGGCCTTCTGGGACGCCATCGACGGCTACGGCGGCACCCGCCGAGCTCCTGGCGAGGCGCTGGACCAGCTGGCCGAAGCGATCGAGGTGATCCGGCTGGTCTGGAGCGGCGAGCGCAACCTGCGCTTCGAGGGGACGTACTACCACCTGCGCGGCGTGCATTCCGGGCCGCTGCCGGTGCACGCCATCCAGATCTGGATCGGTGCGGTGGGGCCACGGGCGTTGCGGCAGACCGGCCGGCTGGCCGACGGTTGGGTGCCGTCCATCCGGGGCGACGCGCTGGGCCGGCTCGCCGAATCCAACGCCCGGGTGGACGACGGCGCGGTGGCAGCGGGTCGCGATCCGTCCACCGTTCGGCGGATCTTCAACATCCACGGCACCGTCACCGACGGGCCGTCGGAGGGATTCCTGCATGGGCCGGTCGACCGGTGGGTGGATGAGCTTGCCATGCTGGCAACCGAGTACCGGGCCGACACACTGCTGTTCTGGCCGTCCGCAGGCGACGAACGGGAGCAGCTGCGGCGCTTCGCCGAGGACGTCGTGCCAGCGACTCGGCGGCAGCTTGCGAGCTAGCCGTGCCACCGCGCGTGATGCCGAGCGCGACCTAACGGTCCGCGCCGAACCGCCGACGCTGCCGGGCGGCCACGCCCACCTGACCGACCTCCCGGTCGCACGCCTGCGCACGCAGCGCGCGGTCCAGGTCGGCGAGCCCTTCGACGACCAACCGGCGCGCAGCGGGGGGAAGGTCGGTCTCGGCCAGCCAAGTGCGGATGCGGTCCGCGACCTCCTGCTCGGCCAGCACCGACGGGAACATCCGCACCAGGATCGCCCTGGCCGTGTCGCTGGTTCGCTCCGCCCAGACTCGCGGTATTGCGTGCAGGTACCGGTCGACATACCGCCGGAGCAGTTCCCGGTGCTCGGGTTGGCTGAACCCGTCCGCCGTAGCCCGTAGGAGCGCGTTCGGCAGCGCGTCAGACTCAACTACCCGCACCCAGGCATCCTCCTTGGCGGTCTCGGTGGGCCGGGCCGCGTACGCGTAGGCGGCGCGCCGCCGGCCGGTCGCCGTGTCGTCCCGGGCGAGCTCCGCCCTGATCCGGTCGTCGTCCGCCATGCCCAGGATGACCAGCCGGTGCAGCAAGCTCCAGCGAAGATCCGTGTCGACCGACAACCTGGGCAGGATGTCGCCGCCGTCGACGGTGTCCAGCAGCGCCCACAGCTCGGCGACGTGCTCGGGGCTCGCCGCCGCGGCCGCCCACGCCCGGGTGAACGCCAGCTGCGCGTCACTGCCGGGCTCGGCGGTGCCGGCCAGCCGGCGCAACGCACTTGCCCACCACGCCGCGATCATCATCCGGTCCAGCGGATACACGTACAGGTCCACCGCCCTGCGTGCCGTGCCGAGCACCGTCTGCACGACCGAGATGTCGGTCTCCCGCCGTACTCCACTCAGCACCAGCTCGACGTACTCCCGCGCAGGGAACTCGGCGTCGCGCAGCATGTCCGTCGCCGCGGTCCAGCACAGCGCTCGGGCGAGCGAGGACTGCAGCCGGCCGACGCCGCGGACGACGGTTTCCCGGGACCGCTCGTCCAGCCGGATCTTGGCAAACGTGAGGTCGTCGTCGTTGAGGAGCAGCAGGTCCGGCGGTGACTCGCCGGCGAGTTCGGGAACGTCGGTTCGCTCGCCAGTGACATCGAGCTCCACCCGTCTGCGACGCACCAACCCGTCAGCGGACTCGTCGTACAGTCCGATGGCGATCCGGTGGTCGCGTAGCGTGGGGTGCTCCTCCGCGGCGGACTGCTCCACCGTGACCGAGCCGTACGCGCCGTCGTCCCTCATCTCGATCCGTGGGCGCAACGTGTTGACGCCAGCGCTCAGCAGCCACTGATCCTCCCATGCGGTCAGATCCCGCCCGGATGTCTTCTCCAGGTGCCGGAACAGGTCTGCCAAGTCGGTGTTGCCCCAGGCGTGTTCGCCGAAGTAGGCGCGCAAACCGGCCAGGAACGCGTCCCGGCCGACCCAGGCGACCAGCTGCTTCAGCACGCTGGCACCTTTGGCGTAGGTGATGCCGTCGAAGTTGACCTGGACGTCCTCCAGGTCACGGATCTCGGCGGAGACCGGGTGCGTGGACGGCAGCTGGTCCTGACGCAGGGCCCAGAGCTTCTCCGATACCGCGAAAGTGGTCCACGCCTCAGACCAGCGGGTGGCCTCCGCCTGCGCGAGCAGGCTGGCCCAGGTAGCGAACGACTCGTTCAGCCACAGGTCGTTCCACCAGCGCATCGTCACCAGGTCGCCGAACCACATGTGCGCCATCTCGTGCAGGATCGTCTCGGCGCGCCGCTCGAAGTCCGCGTCGGTCACCCGGCTGCGGAAGACGTAGTCCTCGTGATGGGTGACACAGCCTGCGTTCTCCATCGCGCCGGCGTTGAACTCCGGCACGAACAGCTGGTCGTACTTGGCGAACGGGTACGCCAGCCCGAACACGTCCTCGAAGAACGCGAAGCCACGGCTGGTCACGTCCAGCAGCTCGTCGGCGTCGAGATAAGGGGCGAGCGACGTCCGACAGAACAGGCCGAGCGGGACTGTCTCCTCCTTGCCCACGTACTCGCCGCGCACGACGTGGTACGGGCCAGCGACGAGCGCCGTGACGTAGGTCGAGAGCCGCGGGGTCGGCTCGAACCGCCAGCGCATGGTGGCGCCGTCGTGGCCCGCGTCCGTCGGTTCCGGTGTCGGCGAGTTCGACACCACCTGCCAGTGGCCCGGAGCGGTCACGGTGAAGGCGAACGTGGCCTTCAGGTCGGGCTGTTCGAAACAGGCGTATACCCGCCGGGCGTCCGGGACCTCGAATTGGGTGTAGAGGTAGACCTCGCCGTCGACGGGGTCGACGAACCGGTGCAGTCCCTCACCGGTGCGCATGTAAGCGGCGTCGGCGACGACCCGTACCTCGTTGTCTGGGCGTAATCCGTCCAGCCGGATGCGTGCTCCGTCGTAGACCTCGGCCGGGTCCCGCGGGGACCCGTTGACGAAGATCTCGCGGACGGTTGGTGCGATGAAATCCAGCCAACTGCTGGCACCGTCCTCGGTGCAGCGAAACCGCACCGTTGTCGTCGAGCCGAACACCTGATCGCCGATGGTCAGGTTGAGCTCCACGTCGTACGAGTCGACCTGGACGAGACGGGCTCGTTCGCGAGCCTCGTCGCGGGTCAGGTTCGCCCCAGGCATGCGGCCGATCCTCCCAGATGCGGGCAGGATGGCGGGGTGCGTATCCACATCGGTTCGGACCACGCCGGGTTCGAGATCAAGAACGTGCTGGCCGAGACGTTGCGCAGCGGCGGGTACGAGGTGGTCGACCACGGGCCGTTCTATTACGACGAGGAGGACGACTACCCGGTCTTCTGCCTGCGGGCGGCCGAAGCGGTGGCAAGGGACGACGAGAGCCTCGGTGTGGTGTTGGGTGGCTCGGGAAACGGCGAACAGATCTCCGCCAACAAGGTGCGTGGTGTGCGTGCCGCGCTGGCATGGACGGAGGAGACGGCGCGGTTGGCTCGCCGGCACAACGACGCTCGAGTGATCTCGATCGGTGTGCGCATGCATCCCGTCGACGACGTCGTGCGGTTCGTCGAGGCATTCATCCAGACGCCGTTCTCTGGCGACCGGCGGCACGCCCGTCGGATCGCGATGCTCAGTCGGTACGAGGAGACCGGCGAGCTTCCGGCGTTGTCGGTGGATCCTCCCGGCTGAACTCCTCCACCGTCTCGTCGTCGGGCCGGGAGACGTCGCGGGCCCGCATCGCGCCGGCGACGCCGACTTGCGACCGCCGGTCTACTTGGTCCAGGCGGCGTGCCGGCGGGCTGCTGCGGTCGTTCACACCCCTATTGTTCCCGTCGGCGTATGGATACTGTCGCGGCGTGGCCCCGCGATCCGACGTTCGTGAACGCCGGTTCGCGCGGCGCCGGGCATCAGCCCGGCTGGGCCGGTGGCTCTCCCGGGAGCCGGTCGTGCTCGTCATCCTGCTTGTCGCTGAAGTCCTGATCTATTTGGCGCGTACCACCTACCCGAACTCGGTGCCCATCGCCTTGTTCGTCATCCCGGTGCTGCTCGGCGGCGTGGCGCTGTCGGTTCCATCGTTGACGGTTCTCATCGTCGTCACCGGCGGGGCGCTGGCCGGCGAGGCGATGGAGAACGGGATCGACCAGTTATACGTCGGCGTCACGCTCGTGCTCGGCGTCACCGCTGTGATCGCTTTGGAGTCCGCTCGGTCGCGGGCACGGCTCGGCGTGCAAGGGACGGTCGGCGAGTCGATGCTCGTCGATCTGCGCGACCGGTTGCGCGCGCAGGGCGAGATGCCAGCGCTGCCGAGGGGCTGGGAAGCAGAGGTCGTGCACCGATCGGCCGGGCACTCCACGTTCTCCGGGGACTTCCTGGTGGCAGCCAGGTCAGCGGGGGGCTTGGTGCTCGAGGCGGCGCTCGTCGACGTCTCCGGCAAGGGTCTCGACGCGGGCACCCGGGCCTTGCTGCTCTCCGGGGCGTTCGGTGGCCTTCTCGGCTCGCTGCCTCCGGAGGACTTTCTCCCTGCGGCCAACGCATACCTGCTGCGCCAGGAGTGGCCGGAAGGGTTCGCGACCGCCGTCCATCTGGTCGTCGAGCTGAGCACCGGTCGCTACCAGGTGCGCTCCGCAGGCCACCCGCCGGCGATCCACTTCCATTCCGGCTCCGGCCGTTGGGAGACGCTGGAGGCGAGCGGGGCGTTGCTCGGCGTCTTCGAGAAGGACGAGTACGTACCCGTATCCGGAGATCTGCTGCCCGGTGATGCGTTGCTGCTCTACACCGACGGGCTGGTCGAGACCCCGCGCAGGGACCTGGCCGACGGCATCGACAAGCTGCAGGGCGAGGCGGAGCGGCTGGTGTCCAGGGGATTCCGGCACGGCGCGCGGCGGCTCATCGACGCCGTCGCCGACTCAGACCTCGACGACCGCGCGCTGGTGCTGCTCTGGCGCAGCTGACGTTCGTGCTTCCGTGATCATGTGTGCTTCGCCGCCGTTTTCGGCAGGAAGACGTACATGATGATGGGCGGGAGGATGCGGCGATGCAGCGGGTTTCGGTCGTCGGAAACTCCGGTGCCGGCAAGACGAGGATTGCAGCGGAGCTGGCGGCTCGGCTTGTAGTGCCGCACCTGGAACTCGACGCGGTATTCCACCAGCCGAACTGGGCTCCGCTGTCGGCCGAAGAATTCCGGCGAGCCGCCGCATCAGCGATTGCCGCAGACAGCTGGGTCATCGACGGCAACTACTCCGCCGTCCGTGACCTGGTCTGGCAGCGCTCCGACACGGTCGTATGGCTGGACTTGTCTCGCACGATCGTGATGCGGCAGCTGCTGGCCAGGACCCTACGGCGGATGGCCACTCGCACTGAGCTCTGGAACGGCAACCGGGAAAGCCTGCGGAACCTTCTCGACAAGGACGAGTCGATCATTGCCTGGGCTTGGAACAACCAAGCGAAGTATCGCGAGCAGTACGCCGGTGCCGCAGCGGACCCAGCATTCCGGCACCTGTCGTTTGTCCGGCTCACCAGCAGAGCGGAGATCCGGCGGTTCCTGGATGGACTGTGATGGGGACTGCCGGTGCGGTGGCCGCGACGCAGTGGGAGCGGCAGGTCGCAGGAACAACGGGCTGGCCGGAGCGCCGCGCTGCTTCATGTCGACAGCTCCGGCCGTTCTTGGGAGCCGGCTGCCGCTGCGGCGTACCGTGAGTCCATGACGACACCAGAGCCGGCGCCTGTGGAGTCGTTCCCGAGCGATCGCTACGCCGCCATCCCGAAGCCCGCCGGCTTCGCCGTGGCCTCGCTTGTTCTCGGGTTGATCGGTTTGTTCGTCTCCTGGCTCACCCTGGCGATCCCGTCCATCCTCGCGGTGATCTTCGGTCACGTGGCCCTCGCCAGGGTGCGGCGGGGGATTGCCGACGGCCGTGGCTTGGCGATCGCCGGACTGGTGCTGGGCTACCTGACTCTCGCGGTCCTGGCTCTGCTGCTTGTTGCTGTGTTTGGCCTGATCATCTGAGCGCAGCCCAAGGCGACCATTGGATCATGGAGCGGAGAGCTCCCGCTCGAGGGGCGTGCGGAACCGCGGCGTCACTCGGACGCCGGCCAGCCACGTCGTCAGGCGATCTGCCGCGGCCACTACGTCGTCCGCTTTATCGGCGCCGACGTCCTCGAGCAGCCGGTAGACGACCTCGCCGTCCGGCCGCTGCCCCCAGCCGCCGACGATGCGCCCGTCGCTCCACACCGTCGGGCCGATGTTGCCGGACCGGTCGAACAGCGCCGTACCGTGCTCGGCCAGGTACCAGGAGCGCTCGGTCCATCCCATGGGCGTCGAGTCGAGCGCGGGCAGAAAGACAATCCACGGGTCCGGTTCTGGCGTCAGCTCCAGGTCGTCGGGCAGCACCAGACCGGTGGCACCGTCGAGATCGACTTCCACCGGCTGGACGCCGGCCAGCGCGAGCTTGACCTGGCCCAGCGTCCATCCGGTCCACCACCGTAGGTCCTCGATGGTTCCAGGCCCGAACGCCGCGAGCCAGCGGCGGACGATCTCAGCGCGGGACTTTTCGACCGCCACTTGCGGCATGCCGCCGGGCAACCACGATTGAATGGGCGCCCAGCGATACTGGCTGCTGACCCAGGAGCCGCGCGGCCGGCCGCGCACGATCCGCCCCTGCATGGAGAGCAACATCAGCACCCAGGTGGTGATGTTCTGCGTCGCGGCGTAGGCCTTGCCTTCGTTGGTTCGCACCTGGGTGCGTAGCTCTGGCACGTCGGCGGAGAGCTCGGCGCCGGTTGCCTCGCCACGGGCGGCCACGGCGCGGGCGGTCGCGTCGGCCACCTGGACCAGCCAGTTGCGGTCCCCGACGCCGGCGTCGGCGAACAGCTTGGTGTAGGTACGCAACTGCCGCGCGGCGATCTGATCGGTAGCGCCCGCCTGGACCACCGGCACCAGCTCGACCGGCACCACGAACATGGTCCGGCGCATCCCGAGCATGCGGACGAGCGAATGATCCTCGTACAGGACCCGCTCGATCGTTCCGACGTCGACGCGCGCGGTGCGTGCGTACAGCGACAAGAACACAGACGCGGGGTCGGTGGCGTGCAAGACAACCAGGCCGCGCGTGGCTTCCACCGGGTCCGACGCCGGGGACGAGAGGAAGTGCCGGACGCCGAGTCGGGCGCGCCGTTCGGTGACGTCGAGGCGCCTCACGGCCGGCTCGTTCGTTGAGTTCGGGTCGGGAACCCCGGTGTTGGCGTGGACCGATGTGGTTGTGGTGTCGCTGGGACGACACCTATCTCCCGTCGATCACGCTGGCTCGGGCCATGGTGGCGCTGCAGCTCCTCGTCGGCGGCGACAAGCTGGGCGAGCGTGGTGCTCCGCAGCGATTCCCGGCATGCCTGCATCGCAGTGGACCAGGCGAGATGGACCGCACACGCGTCGTCCCAGTGGCAGGGCCCGCCACGCATGATGCACCGCTCCAGCACGAACGGGCCTTCGGCCGCCTCCACCACGTCGAGCAACGAGATGGACTCCGGCGTCGCGGTCAGCCGGTAGCCGCCCTGCCGACCGGCGCGGGCCTCGGCGAGGCCCGCGCCAGCAAGCAGCCGGAGCACATAGGGCGTGTAGCCCAGCGGCAGCGCCACGGCCGCCGCCACCTCGCGGATCTTGACGTACTCGGCTGTTCCCCAGCACCTGGCCAGGCACAGGGCGGCCCGAACGGCGTAGTCACCCTTCCTGTTCAGGGCCAGATCCACTCGTTCAGGGTAGGTCTCGCGCCGTCAGCGAAGCGCCCGCTTGCGCACGGCAGTGGCAGTGAACAGGGCGGACAGCGCGGCCGTCGCAGCGAGCAACACGAAGCCCAGCGTGTAGTCGTCGAGCGTCCCATAGACCAGGCCCATGACCAGCGGGGGGAAGAAACCGCCGAGGCCGCCGGCCGCGCCCACGATTCCGGTCACCGCTCCGACCCGTTCCGGCGGCACCAGCCGGGCTACGAGCGCGAACACCGCGCCGGAGCCGGCGCCCAGGGCAGCTGCCATGCCGAGGAACGCAATGGTGCCGATCGGGATCAGCGTCAGCTCGAGCGCGGCGACCAATGCCAGCACCGCGACGACCGCGTAAACAGCAACGAGCACGGGAACGGGGTGGTATCGGTCGGACAGCCAGCCGCCGACCGGTCGCATGACGACCGCGAGCACGACGAAGCCCGCGGTCCGCAACGCGGCGTCGGAGCGCTCCAGCCCGTACGCCGTCGTGAGATACGTCGGCAGGTAAACGCTGAACGCGACAAAGCCGCCGAACGCCACGGCGTACAGGAGCGACAGCTGCAGCGCGGCCGGCATCCGCAGCGTCGCCATGGTGCGGGCCAGCACCGAACCGCTGCTCACCGGCCGGTCCGGCCGGTCCCGCAGCAGCAAATACGCCACGACTGCGTAGATGGCCAGCACGACTGCCACCAGGTCGAACGGGAAGCTCCGCCTGACCGCCTCGGCCAGCTGAACGGTCGTGAACGCGGAGATCGCGGTGCCGCCCATTCCCATGCCGAACACGCCGAGCGCAAGGCCCCGCCGTTCCGGCGGAAACCAGGCGTTCACGAACGGGATGCCGATGGCGAACGTGGTGCCGCCGAGGCCGAGGAAGAATCCCCCCACGAGTACCTCGGCGAACGAATCGGCGAGATGGCCCAGGTAGAGCACGGGGACGATGGTCAGCGCGCTTACCACCGGGAACATCCGCCGGGCGCCGACGCGGTCGGTCAGCGCGCCGACCGGAATGCGCCCGAGCGAGCCGACCACGACGGGCACGGCGACGGCGAGTGACTGCTGAACGGCCGTGAGCGAGAGCTCCTCGCGCAGCGTCGCCCCGAGCGGCGACAACAGCGCCCACGCCCAGAAGGTCAGTGCGAACCCAACGGCCGCGAGAGCGAGCATGCGCCCGGGCCGCACTGCGACGGGAGCTCCCGCGCGTGCTTGCGCACTGCTCACACGACCCTCCGCGGCGATCTCGGCGAACGTTCTTAGAGTGTCGTGCTCCATGTGGTCTTGCAAGCTCCACGTTTGTGGGACAGGGTGTTGGCACGGCAGCAGGTCCGAGTCGCCCGAGCGAGGTGACGCGTGGCGCATGGCAGCGATATCCCCACGGATCTGACACCTGCGACGGCCACCGACGGGCTTGCAGCCGACGCACTGTTGCGAACGGGCCGGTTCTTCACCCGCCGCGACATCTCGCCAGACCTGCGGGCCGAGTTTCGTGTGGGCGGGCGCGAGGGCGACGTCTTCTACCGGGACCGCTGGAGTCACGACAAGGTCGTGCGCTCCACGCACGGTGTCAACTGCACCGGCTCCTGCTCGTGGAAGGTCTACGTCAAAGACGGGATCATCACCTGGGAATCGCAGCAGACCGACTACCCGTCGGTGGGCCCGGACTCGCCGGAGTACGAGCCGCGCGGCTGCCCGCGGGGCGCTGCGTTCTCTTGGTACACGTATTCACCGACCCGGGTCCGGTATCCGTACGCCCGGGGCGTACTCCTCGAGATGTACCGGGACGCCAAGGCTCGACTGGGCGATCCGGTGCTCGCGTGGGCTGACGTCGTCGGCGACCCACAGCGGCGGCGGTCCTACCAGCAGGCGCGCGGCAAGGGCGGGCACGTCCGGGTGTCCTGGGACGAGGCCGTCGAGATCATCGCCGCCGCCCACGTGCACACGATCAGGACCTGGGGCCCGGACCGGATCGCGGGTTTCTCACCGATCCCAGCCATGTCGATGGTGTCGCACGCTGCCGGGTCACGGTTCATCGAGCTCATCGGCGGGTGCATGACGTCGTTCTACGACTGGTACGCGGACTTGCCGGTCGCCTCGCCGCAGGTGTTCGGCGACCAGACCGACGTGCCGGAGTCCGGTGACTGGTGGAACGCGGCCTACCTGGTGATGTGGGGCTCCAACGTCCCGGTGACCCGCACACCGGACGCGCACTGGATGACCGAGGCGCGCTACCGGGGCCAGAAGGTCGTCGTCGTGTCACCCGACTATGCGGACAACACCAAGTTCGCCGACACCTGGCTGCCCGCCCAGCCAGGCACCGACGGTGCGCTCGCGATGGCCATGGGCCACGTGATCCTGCGCGAGTGCTTCGTCGAGCGCCGGGTGCCGTTCTTCGTGGACTACGTGCGGCGCTACACCGACCTGCCGTTCCTGGTGTCGTTGGAGGAACGCGACGGCGGAGGGTACGTCCCCGGGAAGTTCCTGCGCGCGTCCGACCTCGGAGACGCCGGCGAGGGAGCGGCGTGGAGGACGGTGCTCCTCGACGCCCGCACCGGCGAGCCGGCAGTGCCGAACGGGACGCTCGGCGACCGGTGGACCGACACCGGTGCCGGCCGGTGGAACCTTGACCTGGGTGACGTGCAGCCGCAGCTCACGCTGCTCGGCGACGGTTCGCAGCCGGTCGAGGTGTTGCTACCCCGGTTCGACACCGCTGCCGGTAATGGTGCCGGTAATGGTGCCGGTAATGGTGCCGGCGATGGTGCCGACGATGGTGCCGGTGAAGAAGGCGGCAGCCGCAGCGGCACCGTGCTGCGCCGCGGCGTGCCGGCCCGCCGGGTGGCTGGGCGGCTGGTGACCACGGTCTTCGACCTGATGCTCGCGCAGTACGGCGTCGGCCGGCCAGGACTACCGGGGGACTGGCGGGCCGGCTACGACGACCCCACCGAGCCGTACACCCCGGCGTGGCAGGAGTCGCTGACTTCGGTACCGGCCGGCGCGGCGATCCGCGTGGCTCGGGAGATGAGCCACAGCGCCGAACGCTCCGGCGGCCGCACGATGATCATCATGGGTGCCGGGATCTGCCAGTGGTTCCACGGGGACGCCACGTACCGGGCCATCCTGGCGCTGCTGATCCTCACCGGTGCGATGGGACGCAACGGTGGGGGATGGGCACACTACGTCGGCCAGGAGAAGTGCCGGCCGGTCACCGGATGGGCGACGCTGGCCATGGCGACGGACTGGCAGCGGCCGCCGCGGCAGATGATCGGCACTGCGTACTGGTACACGCACACCGACCAGTGGCGCTACGACGGCTACCGCGCCGACGCGCTGACGTCACCGCTGGCCCGCGGCGACCTGGCCGGCATGCACACCGCCGACACGCTTGCTCTTTCCGCACGGCTGGGCTGGATGCCGTCGTACCCGCAGTTCGACCGCAATCCACTGGATCTCGCCGACGAGCTCGCGGTGGCTGGCGGAGCGCCGCCGGCCTACCTTGCCGCCAAGCTTTCCACCGGCGAGCTGCGGTTCGCCTGCGAGGACCCCGACGCGCCGCAGAACTGGCCGAGATGCCTGACGCTCTGGCGTGCCAACCTGCTCGGCTCGTCCAGCAAGGGCAACGAGTACTTCCTCAAACACCTGCTCGGCACTCACACCAGCCTGCGCGCGGAGGAGACCCCGCCGGACCGGCGGCCGCGCGATGTCGTCTGGCGCGACGACGCGCCGCAGGGCAAGCTCGACCTGCTGGTCGCGCTGGACTTCCGGATGACGAGCTCGACGCTACTCGCCGACGTAGTGCTGCCCTCCGCGACCTGGTACGAGAAGCACGACCTGTCCTCGACGGACATGCACCCATTCGTGCACGCGTTCACTCCGGCGATCGACCCGCCGTGGGAGACCAGATCGGACTTCGCAGCATTCGACGCGATCGCCCGGCGGTTCAGCGAGCTCGCCCGCACGCACCTGGGAGTGCGCCGCGACGTCGTCGCGACCGCCGTCCAGCACGACACCCCGGGGGAGACCGCGCAGCCCGGCGGTGTCGTCAACGACTGGCGCCGCGGCGAGATCGAGCCAGTGCCCGGCAGGACGCTGCCCGCGTTCGCCGTGGTGGAGCGCGACTACCCGGCGGTGGCCGACAAGATGACCGCACTCGGCCCGCTGACCGAGCAGCTCGGCCTGACCACCAAGGGCGTGGTCTTCACACCCGACGAAGAGGTCGGCCTGCTGGCCCGGGTCAACGGCGTCATGCTGCGTGGCGCCGCGGAGGGCCGGCCGGCGCTGGACACCGACGCAAAGATGGCCGAGGCGATCCTCGCGCTGTCCGGCACCACCAACGGCCGGCTCGCCGTGCAGGGATTCCACGCGATGGAGCAGCGTGTCGGCCGGCCGCTCGCGCACCTGGCCCACGGCAGCGAGGAGCGGCGGATCACCTTTGCCGACACCCAGGCGCACCCTGTGCCGGTGATCGCCAGCCCGGAGTGGTCAGGTAGCGAGGCCGGCGGCCGCCGGTATGCCGCATTCACGACCAACGTCGAGGAGCTGAAGCCGTGGCACACACTGACCGGCCGGATGCACTTCTTCCTCGACCACGACTGGATGCACGAGTTCGGCGAGGCGCTGCCGATCTACCGGCCGCCGCTGGACATGCATCGGCTGTTCGGCGAGCCGGTGCTCGGTGCGGACGGCGCCGCGCAGGTAACCGTCCGCTACATCACGCCGCACTCGAAGTGGTCGATCCACTCCGAGTACCAGGACAACCTGTTCATGCTGTCGCTGTCGCGCGGTGGACCGACCGTGTGGATGAGCCAGCAGGATGCCGACGCGATCGGCGTGCGTGACAACGACTGGGTGGAGGCCGTCAACCGCAATGGCGTGATGGTGCTGCGCGCCAACGTGACGCATCGGATGCCGCCCGGCACGGTCTTCGTCTACCACGCACAGGAGCGGGTGGTCGACGTGCCGATCGCGGAGGCGAGCGGGCGGCGCGGCGGCATCCACAACTCACTGACGCGCATCCTCGTCAAGCCGACGCATTTGATCGGCGGGTACGCGCAGCTGTCGTTCGCGTTCAACTACCTCGGACCCACGGGCAACCAGCGCGACGAGGTCACCGTCATCCGCCGGCGATCGCAGGAGGTGCGGTACTGATGCGACCGATGGCGCAACTGGCGATGGTGATGAACCTCGACAAGTGCATCGGCTGCCACACCTGTTCGGTGACCTGCAAGCAGGCGTGGACCAACCGCAGCGGCGTCGAGTACGTCTGGTTCAACAACGTGGAGACCCGGCCCGGGCAGGGCTACCCCCGCCGCTATCAAGACCAGGACGCGTGGCAGGGCGGCTGGGTGCGGACCCGGCGCGGGCGGCTCAAGCTCAAGGCCGGCGGCCGGTTCCGCAAGCTGTTCACCATCTTCGCGAACCCGGTGCTGCCGAACATCCGCGACTACTACGAGCCGTGGACCTACGACTACGAGAACCTCACCACCGCGCCACTGGGCGACGACTTTCCGGTCGCCCAGCCGAAGTCGCTCATCAGCGGCCAACCCATGCACGTGGAGTGGAGCGCCAACTGGGACGACAACCTGGGCGGTGGAGCGGAGGTCTCCAACCGCGACCCGATTGTGGAGCGGGTGCGCCGGCAGGCCGAAGACAAGGTGCGGCTGGAGTTCGAGCGGACGTTCATGTTCTACCTGCCGCGCATCTGCGAGCACTGCCTCAACCCGTCCTGCGTCGCCTCCTGCCCCTCGGGCGCGATGTACAAGAGGGTCGACGACGGCATCGTGCTGGTCGACCAGGACCGGTGCCGCGGCTGGCGGATGTGCGTCACCGGCTGCCCGTACAAGAAGGTCTACTTCAACCACCGCACCGGCAAGGCGGAGAAGTGCACGTTCTGCTACCCAAGGGTCGAGGTCGGGCTGCCGACGGTGTGCTCGGAGACGTGCGTAGGCCGGCTGCGGTACATCGGGCTCGTCCTGTACGACGTCGACCGGGTCGGGTCGGCGGCCGCCGTCGCTGACGAGCGGGACCTGTACCAGGCACAGCTCGACCTGTTCCTGGACCCGACCGATCCGGACGTGATCGCCGCCGCGCGCAGGGAGGGCATACCGGACGACTGGCTTGAGGCGGCTCGCCGCTCGCCGGTGTACGCGCTGGCCAAGGTGCACCGGGTGGCGCTTCCGCTGCACCCCGAGTTCCGCACCATGCCGATGGTCTGGTACGTGCCGCCGCTGTCCCCGGTGGTGGACGCGCTGACCGACACCGGCCACGACGGCGAGGACCTGGAAAACCTGTTCGGCGCGATAGACACCCTGCGGATCCCCGTCGAGTACCTGGCCGAGCTGTTCACCGCCGGCGACCCGGCGCCGGTGCGCCGGGTGCTGCAGACGCTGGCCACCATGCGCTCCTACATGCGCGCAGTGAACCTGGGCGATCAGCCGGACGAGTCTTTGGCGGCAGCGGCCGGGACGACCGGCGCCGAGCTCACGACGCTCTACCGGCTCCTGGGCGTGGCGAAGTACAACGAGCGCTACGTCATCCCGACCGCGTACGAAGCGCAGGGCCGGCAACTCGAGGAGATCGGCTGCAGCCTCGACTACGAAGGCGGACCAGGCATGTACGGGGCTGGACCGTTCGGCGAGGCGTCGGGTCGGCCGGCGCCGGTATCGGTCGAGACGTTCCATGCCCTCAAGCAGCGGCAGACCAGCGAGGGCCTCGCCGACCCGGAGCGACCGGGTGCCCGGGTAAACCTCCTGAACTGGGACGGCAAGGGCACGCCGGCGGGTCTGTTCCCGCCACGGCGAACCGAGCAGGCGGAGGACCGGTCGTGACCCGCGAGCGCGACGCCGCGGTCGTCTGTCAGGCGGCGTCGATCCTGCTGCAGTATCCGGACGACGTCGTGCGCGCTCGGCTGCCGGTGGTATCGGCCGCCGTGGCGGCGTTGCTGCCGGGGAAGTCGCGGGCTGCGTTGTCCGCATTCCTCGACCATGTCCGGGCGACGCCGGGCCGCGAACTGGCCGAGCACTACGTCGCGACGTTCGACCGGCGTCGGCGCTGCTGCATGTATCTGACCTGGTGGACCGACGGCGAGACCCGACGTCGTGGGCAGTCGCTCGCGGTCTTGAAGGACCGCTACCGCCGCGGTGGGCTGGAGCTCGGGCCTGATGAACTGCCGGACTACCTGCCGGTGGTCCTGGAATACGCCGCGACCGGCGATCTCACCGACGGGCTTGCCGTGCTGCAGGAGCACCGCGCCGGGGTCGAGTTGCTGCGGCTCGCGCTGCAGGACGCCGGCTCTCAGTACGCGTCCGTCGTCGAAGCGGTGTGTGCTCTGCTGCCCGGGCCGTCGCCGCGGGACCGGGCCGCCGCTCAGCGGCTGGCTCAGACCGGGCCGCCGACAGAGTCGGTCGGGCTCGAGCCGTACGCCGTGCTGTCGGCGGGAGGCTGACATGGACGTTCTGCTGTGGGGTGTGCTGCCCTACGTCACCATCGCGATCCTCGTCGGCGGCACCGTCTGGCGATACCGCTACGACCAGTTCGGCTGGACCACCCGATCCTCGCAGCTGTACGAGTCACGGCTGCTGCGCATCGGCAGCCCGCTGTTCCACTTCGGCATCCTGGTGGTGGTCGTCGGGCATGTCATCGGATTGGTGATACCGCAGGGCTGGACGTCGACGGTCGGGCTGAGCGAGACCGCGTACCACGTGCAGGCCGTCACGCTCGGGACGATCGCCGGAATCGCCACGATGGTCGGCGTCGCGATCCTGATCTACCGGCGGCGCACCACTGGGCCGGTGTTCATGGCGACGACGCGCAACGACAAGGGCATGTATGTCGTGCTCGTCGCAGCGATCGTCGTAGGGCTCGCTACGACGCTGCTCGGCGCGGGCGTCGTGGGGGAGGAGCACAACTACCGCGAGACGGTTTCGCCGTGGTTCCGGTCGATCTTCGTCTTCCAGCCGGACATCGAGGCCATGAGCGAGGCGCCGTTCACGTTCCAGCTGCACACGCTGATCGGCATGCTGCTGTTTGCAATCTGGCCGTTCACCCGGCTGGTGCACGCGTTCACCGCCCCACTTCCGTACCTGTTCCGCCCGTACGTGGTGTATCGCTCCAGAACGCCGGGACCCGCGACGCGGGCGCCGCGGCGCGGCTGGGAGCGCGTGGGGTCGTAGCGAGGAGGCGAAAAGCCATGGCTGCTCTGGCGCAGCTGGCGTGCCGATTTTCGTTGTGAGGCCTGTGGATTTGCGGGCTTCGCTGTCAGACCCCTGCTCTACATTCGAACGCATGAACGAGGCTACCGATACGGTGGTCCGGGTGCCGGCCGAGGTGCTGGCGTCCCGGCCGCACGGTGTCGAGGTCGCGGCGCGGCTTGCTGACTTGCTGGAGGCAATGGAACGCGCCGCTGCTGATCCGCCGGTACAGCGGGATACCGATCCCGCGGTGGCGGCTGAGGCGGATCTGGTGGACGAGATCTCGTTCTGGGAACGGGCGAAGTCGCGCGCCGATGCGCGGCAGGTGAAGGCGATGGCGGCGCTTGCGGCGAGTCCGATGTTCGCCGGTTGCGCCGAACATGGGCACAACGACCCGACCCACGGGGTGCGTGGTGCGGCATCGGTCGTGTCCGCGGAGTTGCGTAACTCTCCGGGGCTGGCCCGATCCCGGGTGGCCTTGGCGTGCGAGCTGACAGAGCAGCTGCCGGCGGTGGTCGACGCGCTGGCCGCCGGGTCCATCGACCTGTACAAGGCGCGGCTGCTGACGGAGGAGACGCGCCCGCTTGCCGAGCACCCCGGCCTGCGCCGGACGGTGGTGGATCGGCTGCTGGTCAAGGCCGGCAGGCAGACCAGTGCGCAGCTGCGCGCCGCTGCCCGCAAGGCGGTGCTGGCCGCGGACCCGGCGGGAGCGACGGAGCGCCACCAGCGGGCGCGTAAGGAGCGGGCGCTGTACGCGCCGTGGCCGGAGCCGGACGGCATGGCCAGCATGTGGCTGCGGCTGCCCGCTGAGGATGCACTGGCGTTTTTCCTCGCGGTCGCCGCTGCCGCCCGGCAGGTGAAGACAAACAACCCGAAGGACCCGCGCACCCTGGAGCAGATCCGCGCCGACATCATCGCCGAGCTGGGCTGGTCAGCGCTGTCCACTGGGCATTTGGGGTGCTGCAACCAGGACTGCCACCATGTGTCGCACAAGCTCGGCGAGCAGCGCGGCAAACCGGCGCACGTCGGGGTAACGGTGCCGTTCTCAACCTTGTTCGGGATGGACGAACAGCCCGGTGATCTGCACGGGTATGGGCCGATCACGCCGGACGTGGCCCGCAAACTGGCCGCGGACGGCACCTGGCGGCGGCTGCTGACCGACCCGGTCAGCGGGGCGCTGCGCGACTACGGCACCACCCGCTACACCGCACCGCCGGAGCTGGCCGAGTTGATCATCGCGCGGGACAGAACCTGCCGCTTCCCGACGTGCACGTGGCCAGCCGAGGCGTGCGACCTGGACCACACCGTGCCGTTCAGCCAGGGCGGCGCGACCGCGGACTCCAACTTCGGCCCGGTGCACCGCGGGCACCACAACGACCACACCCACCACGGCTGGCAAGTCGAGCAGCCGGAGGATGGCCGGTTCGTCTGGACCGCGCCCACCGGGCACCGCTACGAGGTCGATCGTGAAGTCATCGGCCCCTTCCTCGACGAGGATCCTGAGCCAAAGCCGCAACCACCACCAGAAGCCGACCCCGATCCACCACCGTTCTGATCTTCAGACCACGCCGGTAACGACTAGATCGGCGGCGTCTGACTTTTCGCCACTGACCTCTCCGCGGCGGCGGGCGAAGAGAAAGACGATCGCTCGATCGGCCAAGCCGCGTACCAGGTAGAGCAGCATGGCAACGGAGGCCGGATCGGCCCACTGTAGGTCGTCGACGGCGAGCACGACCGGCTGCTGCCGGGCAGCCGGTCGAGCAGCCGGCAGACGGCCTCGAACAGCCGCATTCGCTCCATGCCCGGGTCGCCCAGCGGTGGCAGGGGGCAAGTCGAGGCCGTCGAACAGTCTCCCGAGGTCCGGCAAGCCCTCGACCAACCTCGTCCCCACACCCGCCTCGACACTGCGAACCACGGGCCGCAGCCCCTCGACAACGACGCCGTAGTGCAGGTCGGCATGAAGCGGGGAGGCCACCGCGTGCAAGGTCAGAAAGCCGCGGGCCCGGGGCGAGCGCCAAGATCTCCTCGACCAGCCGGGACTTGCCGACCCCTGCCTCGCCGACCAGCGCTAGGACACCCACCCGCGGCACTTTCTGCCGCCGCCTCGAGCGGCTGAGTGATCGCGTCCAGCTCGGCTTGCCGCCCCACGAGCGGTACCAGCTGCGCCGGCATGTGGAAAGCACCCCCTTCAACCGCCGATCACCCGCCGCGCAGGTCAGTCGCGTCGAGGGCGTATCCGCGGCGGCGTCAGTCCCACTCCGGTTCGAACGACTCATGCCCATCGGACGCGAACGCTGCAAGCGCCTCGAGGTACTCGAGCCAGCCATCGTCGGGGATGTCCGGGGCGTGGCTGCCGAACAGTTCGGCAGACTCGCGGACGCCCATAGGACTCACCTCCTGCGCCTAACACGAGGCGCGCGACGACGCGCTGATGCACCGCGCCGGTGCCTTTGTGCTACGACCCGCTCGTATCGGTCATCGAGCTTCGAGGAACCCGAGCACGTCAGGAGCGAAACGCCGTCGTGCGAGTACGCCGAGGTGACCGGTGCGCGGGTAGAGCAGCAACCTGGCGGAAGGTAGTCCGTGCACGGTCTGCTGGAAAATATCAACCCCATAGGGTGCGTCCTGATCGCCGCCGATCAGTAGCACCGGCACGTGAATTTCTGGTAGCCGGGCAGTCAGGTCGAACACGTCCTCCGCCTCGATGGTGGCGCACATGTCAGGCGCACCGTCGCGGAAGAGTACGGGGCCAGCCAGCCAGCCGAGCGCCGCCCACACCCAACGGGTGATGCGGCGGTCTCCCAGGATGCTGAACATTGCAGCACCTGCACCGCGCCGGTCACCTCTGTACAAGGACGTCGCCGCTGCCCGCTGAGCTCTGCGGCCAACTGAGCCCAGCCGGGACCCCGACGCCGCGAGGACCAGCGTGCGTACGAGCTCGGGGTGGTCGGCTGCCAGCTGCAAGCCGACGCTGCCACCGGTCGACACCCCCAGCACATCTAACGGTCCGCCGAACCAGAGCCGGATTCCCTCGGCGTAGTCGTTCGCCAAGTCGGCGATGGTCACCGAAGCGGTGAGCCCGGCTCGGCGGTTGACCCACCAGACGTCCCGACTGCGGGCCAAAGGTCGCAGCTGCTGAACGGCGGCGATCCGGTCCATCCCCCTTGGCGGGCGGTGATGGTTAGTCAGCCCGGGCAGGAACAGCAACGGCTCCCCAGAACCGATCCGCAGGTACGCCATGCCAGGCCGCCACATACCCGAGTGCATTGGCATCCGAGCTGGATTATGTACTCGACGGCGGCCAAGACCACCACCGGCGAACACGCCGCGGCGTCGTCCCACCCGACCCAGGATGCGAGGGTTCGGTTTCACTGTTCCATACCGCTAGGGCGTCAACTGTGCCACGGCCAGGAGTCTTGCGTATGACTGACGCACTGATCGCGAACCTCTTCGACATCGCTCCGTCGGTGCGCTACGTCGCGGTGCGCCGCGGCAGCGAAGTGACCATGCACCAGCGCGCTGGCGTAACGAACGCGTCCGCCAGCGATTCCGACCGGTACGAGGAGCTGCTGGTCAACCCCACCCTCATCACACTTGCGCGCGAGCGCGGCCAGATCGACTGCGGTGGCCTCCGCTTCCTGTTGGTCGGGTACGGCAACTTCCATCAGCTGGTCGTCCCTACGAACGACGGCCACGTTTCGATCGCGTTCGACCGTGACAGCAACCCGCTGCTGCATCTGGCCGCCGTACTTGGGATCACGACGCCGACGCCCTGAGGGGCGTCCCGCCCGTCGAGCCGCACCCATCACAGCGGCCGCGCTTGCGTCACCGGCGCATCCGGCCACGCAGTGACGCCGACGCCGTGCGATCCAGGAGTGACCTCGCCTCCAGGCCGGGCACGGGCGGGAGTTCCAAGCCGAGGGCCTGGGCGAGCACCGCGTCACGGAACTGGTCGTCCTCACCCAGGCGGTAGACCAATTCGCTGACCACGACCGGAGGAAGTTCGTCGACTCGCGCGGCCTCCAAATCGAGGAGGTCGGCGATCGCGGCGCGCACCTGATCCTCGTCCAGGTCGCCGAGCGCTGCCTGAATGCGCGCGACGGGCAGCTGTACGCCGGGCGCGACTGCCTCGGGCACGGCGGTGTCCGGCACGTCCGGCAAGCCAGCCTGGAGCAAAGCGAGCGCGTCGACGATGCCGACGCCGTACCTGCGGTGCCATCCGTTGCCGAGCCAATCCGGCGGCACCCGACGGCCGTGGCTGCGCAGCAAGCCGAGAAACGCGCTCTGCACGTTCGCGCGCCCGTACTGCTGACGAATGCGCTCGGGCCCGTGATGAGCGAGCCACAACGCGGCGACACCAGCCAGCGTCGCCACCGAATATGACGTGCCGTCGCTGCGCGCCCGGAAGAAGCGCGGCGGCCGCGTCTCCACGTCCACCCGAGCCGTCCACACGCTCTCACCCGGTGCCGAGATGTCCACGGCGCCCCCGCGTGACGAACCGGACCACGGCCTGCTGTCGCAGTTCGTTGCAGCGACGGCGAGGCACTCGGGGTATGAGGCGGGCGCCACGACGAAGGTGACCTTGTTGCCCGCTGCCGCCATGACGATCAGACCGTCGGACACCGCCGCGGCGATCGCCTCCTGCAACCCGATGAAGCCCGTGCCGCCCAGCGACATCGAAATGACGTGGCAGCCACGCTCTCGGGCCAGGTTGACAGCGCGCGCCACGTCGCTGTCGAGCACCTGAACTACGCTCTTGATCGCGCGGAACGGAACGAGCGTTGCCGCCGGCGCGACGCCACTGATCTCGCCCCGCTCCCGTCCAGCGATGACGCTGCCCGTCGACGTGCCGTGCCCGGGGGTGTCGAGGATGGCGAAGAACGCACGGCGCAGCGGGTCCCTCGCGTCGTCGTCACTGTCGATGACGTCGAAGTCTGCGGCGAGGTCGAGCGCCGCGCGTTCCAGCTCCGGGTGATCGCTGTAGCCCGTGTCGATGTGCCCGATGCGGATGCCCTCGCCGCGGCTGCGTCCGCCTTGCGGTGTGGGCAATGCCCAGGCCTCGCGCGCCCGCACAGCGTCGAGCGCCCAGGTCTCGGGGCGTGAACAGGACAGCTCCGCGCCAGCGGACTCGGGCAGCGGCTCTGTCGGCTCCACGGCGCCCGGCTCGGGGCCGAACGCGGTCGACGGGACATCCGGCTCAACCAACAGGTCCACCTGCGCGGACAGCCGGGTCGCCAAGTCGTAGGCGACCCGGCTCGCGTCGTACGCCGTGACGGACGGCACCGCACCGCTGACGACCCACCAGCGCCTTAGGTCCTCGCGCCGGGTGTTGCCGAACAATCGCTCGATACGCCACCGGTCGCCCGCGACATCGGCAGATCCGAGGTGCCGCCGCACTGCCTGTCGCAGGTATCGCTCGGACTCGGCTTTCCGGGTGAGATCCGCCGGCACCCGCACCAACAGCCGGACCCAGCCGAGCGACGGGTCTCGTTCCCGCCCGTCCATCGCCACCTCGCAGCTCGCCGCTCTACGGACAGGCCGAGCGTAGGGCCCGGCGGGGTGCGAGTGAACGGGCCGGCTGGGTCGTTCAGCTCCCGGCGAGCGGTATCACGGGGCAGACGAACAGCTTCACCACACCGGCGTCCACGGCTGCGCCGGCGTCAAAGGCCGTCTGGAGCTCGGTCGCGGAATCGAGCACGCCGTTGCCGTCGAGGTCCCCGGCGGCCAGAGCGGCCGCGTACCCCGACGGGAACGACAGGGCATGGACCTGCCAACGGCCACCGGTGTAGCCAGGGTCACCGGGCGCCGCGGTCGCCACGTTGAGCTGCGCACCGCCGAACTCGTAGATCGTGTCCCAAGCACCGTCAGGTGCACCGGTACCGGACAGGTCGGTCGGGGTTGCGACCGTCCGATACAGCACTCCGTCGACGTAGAACGCCGGACCGCTCACGCCAGCCGAGGCCGGGGCGGCCGCCAGCAGACCGGATGCAATAGCGAGAACAACAGCCGCAGCAGCGGCACGGCCGCGGGGTATTGCATTCCCAAGCATGGGATCCTCCTTCGGGAAGCCGAACGGTGGGTGTGCGTCAGGGCTGCCAGTCAAACGGCCAAGTGACCGTCGTTCGATTACCAGTTCCTTTCGAAGCCCTGACGAGTCGGTGACGCACCGAGCCGGCCGCGAACGTTGCCTATTGGCCTTGCCCGTCGCACCGAGCGGAAACAGGTCCGTGCGCTACTGCAACGGACGGGCCCGGTCCGACGCGCCGCGAGCCTGGCGTTCTCCGCTACGCCCAGGGACGTGGCATAGCGCGCGTCAGCTGCCGAAGACGGGCACGAGTGCCGATGGCGGGAGCAAGCCGCCATAACGCTGCTGCCGCGAGCAGGTGCCAGGCTGCGTGACCCTGAAGGATGCTGTCGGGGTTACAGAGTGACGTCCGATCCGTCAGCGTGCCCATCAGAGCGCCCATGGCAACCATCAGCAGCGTCGTGTGCAGCGTCGTGCGCAACGCAGGACGCAGTCGGGCGCGCACCAGATTCAGCCCGATGGCGCCTGCCGCCATCACCGCCTGCACGCTGGTGGACGCGGTCTCGCCGGCGGCCACGACCGGAACCATGCCCATGGTGGGGACGACCCACCACGCCGCTGACAGGTCGCGCCCGCGGAGATCGGACAGCGCGTCGGCGGCAGTGAACACCAGTACGGCCGCAATAGGCAGATCGTGCGCGTACGCCTGCCAGGCGGGATTAGGGCCGTGCTGGATGAACGATCCGACGCCGATCCCGGAGACGAGCAGCCCGAAGGCGGCAGTGTGCTGATCGCGTACAGGTGTGTCGTGCTGCGTCACCCGACGGGCCGCAACGACGATGCCCACACCGGCGAGGACGAACGCGCCACTGGTGACGGCGTTGGCCGGCTGACCGAAGAACGCGTCCCGGTACCGCTCGCAGACGGCGTCCCACTCCACTTACGCGAGTATGAAGCACCCATGAGCAGCAAGCAGCGGCGCGAATTCACCCAGCACGACGATGGGTGCAGGCCAAGCGCCACGAGCTGCTGACGACGAACCGGAACGCGACCTGGGTCGATGCGGCCCTTGCCGCACGCCGGGAAGGCGTGCCGCGCCGCGCACGGGGCCCTCAGGCGCGAGTGGCGGCGGCCGCTTCCGTCGACGAGGCCGGGGCGACGTCGCGCTAGGCGGGCCTGGTCCCGGCAGCGACCATTCCAGCTGTGATGGGGGACGGCTTGAAACCTTTGACGACCAGCCAGACACCAAGCGATAGCTCCCACAGGAATATCGGGACGGTCGCGATCGCCGCCAACACCGTGACCGGGTCGTTGTTGCGGAACAGCGTGACGGTCGCGGAAGTGATCAGCAGAGGAGCTCCGACGAGTCCCAGCACGGGGATGAGACGCGGTACCAGGCCGGACCGGTACATCAAGTAGCCCAGTAGCAATGCGTTCACGCCCGGAATGAGGCCGGGCCCGAGGACAAACGTCCAATCACGGATGGCGACGAGGGACTGCCCGATAGCAACGAGTGAACCGTCGTCCGTGCCCGCTCCTCCGGCCAGGTCGTTCCGCAAAGTCACCACTGAAAGCAGGCTCACGACGCCGATGACAATGATCGCGGCTTCGAAGACACGAGCGGCGACAAAGCCAAGCGCGACGCCTTCGTTCTGGCGTTTGACCACCGGAAACAACGTGACGGCGGTGCCAATACAGGCTATCGCGTTGATCAGATCGAGGAAGCAACCCAAGAGTACGCGGGTGTCGGCGCCGGAGCCGACGATGTAGTCGGGATCGTTCAACACCGGGTCGAGGAGAAAGAATGCAGGGATCGAGCTGATGAAGGTAATCAAGTAGAACCCGCCCGCGACGAGCGCAGTCTTCCTCAATGTGTCCATCAGGCTCCATTCGCTGCTGCGTTCGGTCGGATTCGTTGTTGTGGGGACTCGCAAACGAACGGTGTAAGCGGGCCTGGAGATTGTGTGATTTGGCTGATTCTAAGTCGCGGGCGAAGAGTCGCTTCTCCGGGCGTGGGACTCGATCAGTTGATCGATGTGCTCGCGGCCATGCCGGCGCGGCAGAGGCTGCGGACCAGGCCGCGGGGCAACTCTTTCACGTTCATCTTCCTGTCGGTCCGTAGGGCTCGCTGCCGCAACGCCTCCGAACAGCTCGTCGTCGCCAGGTCCGCCGAGGACGTCGTCGCCGCCGCCCTCGCCGAAGATCCGGTCGTTCCTGGCGGCATATCTCGCACAACCTCCACCGTGCCGTACAACCCGCACGCCCTCGCAGCAAGCGGGCGAGTTCATCGCCCGCGTCGAGGCGGCGCGCGGCGGCGTTTAGGTTGCTTCGGCGGCCCGCTTCATGCCCTCGGCTTCGAGGTTCATGTAGCGGTTGGTCAGCTCTTTGTAGAACAGGGCGATGATCGGGATGAGGAAGCCGCGCATGTCGAGCGTCAGCGTGAGACGTGCGTGGCCCTCTCCCAGCGCGTCAACGCGGTGGCCGGCGACGCTGGAGATCCCACCGGTCTTCTGGGTCCACTCGAAGTAGGACGGCGCATCCCACACGGTGATGTCCCAGGTGCCGTCGGGAAGCTTGGGTTGCTTGAGGCGCACGCGGCTGCCCTTGGAGATCGGCCTTCGCGTCAACAGCTCGACGACCTCGACGGTCTCGATACGTTGGGGCCAAGCCTCGAGGTCGCTGAGCACGTCCCAGACGCGCTGCTGCGGTGCATTGATTTCGATCGATTTCTCAAAACGCATGTCGGGTGGTCTGCTTTGACGGTTCTGGAGCGTTAGACATGCGCGCAGCTTAGCCGGGACGCGAGTCCCTCAAATTGCATTGACGTCGCCGAAGTGAGCGGCTCGGCCGGCTCGAACGGTGGCGGCGCGCCGGGCGGGCGCGGCCGCAAGATCGGCTATGACCGGTAGCCAGCATGTCGCTCCACCGTGGTCTCCGAGACGCAGCGCCGGTTCGCCACAGACCCGGGCCAGTGCCACAGAGACCGACCCAGGCACCGACGTTCAACGCCCGGTGCGGTACGCGCGGGAGTCAGCGGCTCTGCAGCGCGTCCAAGGCGACGGCCATGCACGCCGCGACGCGAAAGTCCAGACGGGGGTCTGGGACGGTCACCCGGTAGCGGTCCCGAATGGTCTTTTGTCGTTCGCTGACCATCACCGTCTGTCCAGTGTTGGTGTCGACGAAGTCGAAATGGAAGACGAATGGCACCCAGATATCACCGACGTAAGGGATGAAGTCCCAGATCCGTCTCAGGATGGCGATCAGCGGGCGGCGTTCCCGGCCGACGGCGCCGATTCCCGGCGCCGACAGCCTCCAGGTCGAGCGCACCAGGCTGGCGCCGAACTGCTTGCTGAACGAGCCCAGGATCACCCCGTTGTCGTCGAACACGTCGTGCTCAGCGTGGACGTCGAGCCGCTGCCGCGCCTTGAAAGAGAACACGCGGCGACTCTTGGACTCGTCGGTGTAGAAGTTCACCTCCTCCTTGAGCTTCATCCGCTTCTGCTCAGCGAACGCAAGGAGCCGCCCCTCGGTGCCGTCGGGGTTCGCGGCGCGAACCTCGTAGCGGTTGACCATCACCGTGATCCGCTGCTTTACGAAGAACTCCGGTACCGCCATCGCGTCCGATGGTTGCTCGGGGAGTGGTGGCTGCTGTGGGAAAGGACTGCTCACGTCAGTGCTCCTGTGCTCTTCGGATGATCTGTGGACGCGCATCGGTGGTGGTAGCGGTGCGGTCCCGCGGCGTGTACGTCGTGGCACGGACGCCCCTTTTGCTACTGCGTAGGCGGGCAGAACTCGTGACCACCACTATCCTCCCGCCCCAACCGTAGTGCTGGACCCTTGCCCGTAATGGTCCGTCGTCCGCGGCCGGGCAGCACGTGACCCGAGGGCTACGCCGCCCTTCATCGAGCTGGGCGGCGAGGTGAGTGCGCGATGCTCGGTGTGGAGGACGCTCGCTCGGGGCGAGGCCGACGTGCCCGAGCAGCGAGGGCGGTTCACAACTCTTGCCTGTCGTCGGCTGAGGGCGCCTTTTGGCTCGCGCTGCGGGGAGCCGGTGGTGCGATCCACTGCGCCGCGGCGGCCTTCTCGGCCTCCGGTCCGAGCGGGCGGGCCTGCGGACGTCGAATCCTGCGGCCGACAGCGAGGAGGAGTGTGAGTAGGGCCAGGGCGGTGACCATCTGCCAGTCCCAGTCGCCGCCCTCGACGGCCTCGAGCTTCTGGGCGGCGTTCCAGGAGGCGTGCTGTACGCCGACCGCCAGAATGCTGCCCCCGGTGTCCAGCAGGTGCATGCCGAGCAGGTACCGGGCTATTAGCGCGGTCAGGAACAGCACCCCAGTGCTGGCGAGGATCCGGGACCCGCTCGGGTCACCTTCGAACTGCAGCGGCACGTGGATGGCCGCGAAGAACACTGCCGTGATCAGCGACGCCACCAGAAGCCCGTGGCGGGCCATCCACCGGGACTGGGCGAACCCGGCCCAGGCGGTTTCCTCCCACAGGTTGAGGCTGAGGGCGCCGAAGATCAGCGTGTTGAACAGGTACCAGCCGATCTCGGCGGCCCAGCCGCGCTCGGGGCTGGTCAGCGTCCCTGAGGCGGCGGCCAGCGCGATGGTGAGCAGCGGTACCGCGAACAGGATGATCGCCCAGCGCCAGGCGCTGAACCGCCAGTGCACCACCCGGGATAGCAGCTTGCGGACGCCGGCCCGGCCGTCGGCCAGCCAGGTGACCAGCAGTGACGAGCCGAGCAGGGCGACGAACACCAGCCACAGGAGGCCCGGCGCAGCCGGGACGCCCAGCAGCAGCGGGATGACCAGTGCCGGCACGCCGAGGGCGAACGCGAGCACCAGGAACACGGTGAGCGGGTGTCGTTGGGCGAGGTTCCCGCGGCGCTCGGCGCCCACCGGGGCACCAGCCGGGAACGGGGTGGCACTGGCCATGACGGCTCACTCCTTCGGGTCGGGTGGAGGAACGGGGCTGACGGGGCGTGGGGATGCGGTGTCCGGCAACGCCAGGACCCGGTGGATGGCCGCGTTCAGCAGCCCGGCGGTGTCGCGCGCCTGGACGACGTCGCCGCGGTCGGCGGCGGCGATGAAGTACAGGCTTCGGGACTGCTCGGGGATGGTCAGTGCGCTGAGCCACCGGACCTCGACGCCGGTGGCTGCGAGCCGAGTGACGGCCAGGTGCAGCGCCCGGTGCATGCCGCGGATCTCCTGGGAGCCGGCGTGGGGCGCGCGCAGCTCGACCAGGAACACGGCAGGGTTAGCGCTGGCGTCCGGGATCAGGCTGCCGTCCATGTCGCCAGCGTTTGCCGCGGGGCGCACGGCGGGCATCGGGAGTTCTACGGGTTCGGATACGGGTGTCGTCGCCGCGGCGGAGCGCGTAGCGTCGATTGGGTGGTGACTCGGCGCCACGCCGCACCAGGGCTAGCCCTTCCCGTGGACCGCAGCTCGTTCGTCGGGCGTCGACCGGAGGTCGACCGGGCGCGGCGGCTGCTGGAGGGCGCCCGGCTGGTGACCCTGGTCGGGACCGGTGGCGTGGGCAAGACCCGCCTGGTGATCCGGGTGGCCACGGCCGTGGAGCGGTCGTTCCCGGCGGGAACGGTGTTCGCCGAGTTGAGCACGGTGCGGGAGCCGGCGCTGGTCGCCTCCCAGGTTGCCCAGGCCCTCGACGTCCAGGACCTGTCCGGGGGCTGGCTGGTGGGCCGACTCGCCGACGTGATCGCCGACCGGCAGCTGCTGCT
>JACVRX010000077.1 GCA_014534205.1 Jiangellaceae bacterium | reverse complement strand
GGACGACCTCGCCGCAGGGGTGCTGGCGCGCGACATAGCCAAGCAGGTCGAGGAGGAGCTGACCTACCCGGGGCAGATCCGGATCACCGTCGTTCGGGAGTCGCGGGCCACCGAGATCGCCCGCTGACCAGCCGCTGCGCTCAGCCCTGGCGACCGACGGCCTCGGTGACCTCCTCGACGTGCGTGCCGGGCGCGGCAACCCTGCGCTGACGGCTTTCGATCCAGGTCGCCAACCGGGACAGCGACAAGTTGATCACGATGTAGATCGCCGCGACGACGACGGTCAGCTGGATGCGGTTGTCGAGCTGCTCGGCCGCACGCTGGCCGTATCGCAGCAGCTCGACGTACCCGATGACGAACCCCAACGACGTGTCCTTGAGCAAGACCACGAGCTGGCTGATCAGCGCGGGCAGCATGATCCGGAACGCCTGCGGAAGCAGCACCGACCGCATCGTCTGCCCGCGCGTCAGGCCGATGGCGAGTGCGGCCTCTGTCTGCCCCAGAGGCAGCGCGTGGACGCCGGCGCGGATGATCTCGGCGATGACCGCGCCGTTGTAGAGCGTGAGGCCGAACACCAGAGCCCAGAGCGCAGGCAGGTTGACTCCGAACGCCAGCGGGAAGCCGAGGAAGAAGAAGAAGATCAGCAGGAGCAACGGGACGCCCCGGAAGAACTCGATGACGCCGATGCTCGGCAGGCGCAACCACTGCGAATGTGACATCCGGCCGACGGCCAGCAGCACACCGAGGATCGTCGCGAGCACCAGAGCGTACGCGGCAGCTTGCAGCGTGGCGCGCAGCGCGCGAGCGATTCCGCGCCACAGCGCAGGTTCCTCGAAGAACGGTGTGTACTTGTCGGCCTCGAACTGTCCGTTGTCGGCCAGGCGAAGAGCAGCGACCACCAGCAGTGCCACAATCACCGCGCTGCCGACCAGACTCCAGACCAGGATGCGCTGGCGGGTGCGCGGGCCCGCGACGTCGTAGAGGACAGAGGTCATCGGGTGATCGCCACCGCGCGCTCGAGCCAGCCGAAGGCGGCGCTCATGAGCAGGGCGAGCGCCAGATAGACAAGCGCCGTGATGAGCAAGATCTGGAGCACCTGCGAGCCGAATCGGTTGATCAGCACGTTGCTGGCCGAGGTGCCCTCGAAGACGCCGAAGGCGAAGGCGATTGAGGTGTTCTTCAGCAAGGCGATGAACACACTCGCCAGCGGCGGGATGACCGATCGTAACGCTTGTGGCAGCACGATCACCCCCAGCGTCTGGGTGAAGGTCATGCCGACCGACCGCGACGCCTCCGCCTGCCCCACCGGGACTGAGTTGATGCCGGAACGAACGGCTTCGGCCACGAACGAAGCGGTGTACACCGTCAGGGCCATCACCGCGAATGGATAGAACCCAACGACAATGCCTACCTCGGGCAGGCCGAACACGAAGAAGAAGAACACCACGGTGAGCGGCGTGTTTCGCACCACCTGGACATAGAACCCGCCGGTCCACCGTAGCGGCGGGACTGGCGATACCCGCATGGCGGCGATGAGGGTGCCCAGCACGAGCGCCCCCATAGCCGACAGCAGGGTCAGGGTGATGGTGGTCGTGAACCCTTGACGAATGAGATCAAGGTTTTGGAATACCGCGTCCACCGACGTCTCCTCCCTGACCCGCTGCCGCGGCCCGTCCGTTCCGCCTCAGGCGGCGCCAGGTGTCTCGCACGAGCCCGTCGCCGGGGGCTCGGGCGTCTCTTCGATGACTTCGCCGACCGTCGCCTCGAACGCCTCGGCCCACGAGCCGTCCTCGTAGAGCTCGTTCAACGTGTCGTTGACCCACTCGCAGAACACCTTGTCCTCGCTCTCCGGGACGCCGATTCCGTACGGCTCCTCGGTGAACGGGTTGCCGACCAACTCCACCTCGTCGGGGTTCTCCGAGACGTAACCAGAGAGGATGACGTTGTCCGTGGTCATGTTGTCGACCTGGCCGTTCAACAGCGCCTCCAGGCAATCGGTGTAGGCATCGAATTCGACAAGGTTGGCTTCCGCGTAGTTCGTCCGAATGTTCTCCGCCGGGGTGGACCCACTGACCGAACAGACCCGGAGGCCGGCCAGATCTTCGGGGCCCTCTACGCCGTCGGGGTTGCCAGCGGGAACCAGGATGTCCTGTCCGGCGACGTAGTACGGCCCGGCGAAGTCGACGACCTTATCGCGTTCCTCGTTTATCGTGTACGTCGCAACGACCATGTCGACGCGGCCCTGCTCGAGGAACGGCTCCCGGTTGGCTGAGACCGTCTCGACCCACTCGATGTTGTCTTCGGTGATGCCCAGCTGGGCTGCGATCAGCTTGGCGATCTCGACGTCGAATCCCTGGGGCACCCCTTCGAGGTCGGCCAGTCCGAAAAGGGGTTGATCGAACTTCGTGCCAATCGTCATCTGGCCTGCTTCGGCGAGCTCGGCCATCGTCGTGCCGGCCTCGAACTCGGGGCTTTCCTCTGCGGTGACGTCAGGTGCTGCGGTTTCGCCGTCCTCGTCTCCGCCGCACGCGGCGAGCACGAGAGCGGCCGCGGCCGCACCCGCGACGAGAGCGACGCGTGTGCGCATCATCGGGTTCTCTCCTTCTGTGGTTGGTCAGTGCGTGAGGATCTTGCTCAGGAAATCTTGCGCACGAGGGCTCTGGGCGTGGGTGAAGAACTCCTCAGGGGTCGACTCCTCGACGATCCTGCCCGCGTCCATGAACACCACCCGGTTCGCCGCGCGGCGAGCGAAACCCATCTCGTGCGTGATCACGATCATCGTCATGCCCTCGTGCGCCAATGCAGTCATCACGTCCAGCACTTCATTGATCATCTCCGGGTCGAGCGCCGACGTCGGCTCGTCGAAAAGCATGACCTTGGGCGTCATGGCGAGCGCACGGGCGATGGCGACCCGTTGCTGCTGGCCGCCGGACAGTTGAGCCGGGTACTTGGGGGCCTGGTTGGCCACGCCGACGCGTTCGAGTAGTTCCATCGCGGCCTTCTCCGCCTCGGGTTTCTTCAGTCCCTTCACCTTGATCGGGCCCAACGTCACGTTCTCCAGCACGGTCTTGTGGGCGAACAGGTTGAATGACTGGAACACCATGCCGACCTCGGCACGCAGCTTGGCCAACGCGTTGCCCTCCTCGGGCAAGGGCTGACCGTCGAGCCAGATCGTTCCGGAGTCAATGGGCTCGAGCCGGTTGATCGTGCGGCACAGCGTCGACTTCCCCGACCCCGATGGGCCGACGACGACGACGACCTCCCCCCGGTCCACCGTCATGTCGATGTCCCGCAGCACGTGCAGCTCTCCGAAGTGCTTGTTGACGTTGTCGAGCACGACCAACCCGGCGAGGTTCGAGCCGACTCTGCTCTCGGTCATGCGACGAAACCTATCGACGCCGACGGCAATCCGACACCGCGATCCGGTCACGGTCCGGAAACGACTTCGATGGTCGCACTCGGACCCTTGCTGCACTCGGACCCTCGCTCGTTCCTCGCTCGGGATCCTCGTCGCTCCGGTTCGATGGTCGCACTCGGACCCTGGCTCGTTCCTCGCTCGGGATCCTCGTCGCTCCGGTTCGATGGTCGCACTCGGACCCTCGCTCGTTCCTCGCTCGGGCTCCTCGTCGCTCCAGTGCGTACCCTGGACGCGAGATGAGCACCCGTACCTACGCCGTGCGCACCTTCGGGTGCCAGATGAATGTCCACGACTCCGAACGGCTCGCCGGCCTGCTGGAAGCCGCGGGGTACGTGGCTGCGCCGCACGGCGGCGAGGCGGACGTCGTCGTGCTCAACACCTGTGCGGTGCGGGAAAACGCGGACAACAAGCTCTACGGCAACCTCGGTCACCTCGCTCCGGTGAAGCAGCGCAAGCCCAGCATGCAGATCGCCGTCGGCGGCTGCCTGGCCCAGAAGGACCGGTCCGAGATCGTGCGGCGCGCGCCCTGGGTGGACGTCGTGTTCGGGACGCACAACGTGGCGTCGCTGCCAGCACTGCTGGAGCGGGCTCGAGTGGCGCAGGAGGCCCAGGTCGAGATCCTCGAGGCGCTCGAGGTCTTTCCGTCCACGCTGCCGGCCCGGCGCGAGAACGCCTATTCTGCGTGGGTCGCGATCAGCGTCGGGTGCAACAACACCTGCACGTTCTGCATCGTCCCGGCGCTGCGGGGCCAGCAGCGCGACCGGCGTCCCGGGGACATCCTCGCCGAGGTGCGCGCGCTGGTGGCCAACGGCGTCGTCGAGGTGACGCTGCTCGGGCAGAACGTCAACGCCTACGGTGTCGACTTCGGGGACCGGTACGCGTTCGGCGCGTTGCTCCGGGGGGTGGGCAGCGTGGATGGGCTGGAGCGGGTGCGCTTCACCAGCCCGCACCCGCGCGACTTCACCGACGACGTCATCGATGCGATGGCGGAGACGCCAGCAGTGATGCCGTCGTTGCACATGCCGCTGCAATCCGGTTCGGACCAGGTGCTGCGCGCGATGCGACGCTCGTACCGGCGCGACCGGTACCTCGGCATCGTCGAGAAGGTGCGCGCCGCGATGCCGGACGCGGCCATCACGACCGACATCATCGTCGGCTTTCCGGGCGAGACGGAGGCCGACTTCGACCACACCGTCGAGATGGTCCGGGAGGCGCGGTTCGCCTCGGCTTTCACGTTCCAGTACTCGAGGCGGCCCGGCACACCGGCGGCCAACATGGATGGTCAGGTTCCCAAGGAGGTCGTCCAGCAGCGGTACGAGCGGTTGGTGGCGGTGGTGGAGGAAGTCGCTCTCGCGGAGAACCACGCCATGGTCGGTCGCGACGTCGAGGTGCTGGTCGCGCAGGGCGAGGGTCGGAAGGACGAGCAGACCTCGCGGCTGTCCGGTCGGGCGCGGGACAACCGGCTGGTGCACTTTGTGGTGCCACCGGACCAGGAACGGCCGGTACCGGGCGACTTCGTCACGGTACGGGTCACCGCGGCGGCGCCCCATCACCTGGTCGCCGACTCCGCATTGACCGGCGGACCGTACCTGGTGCGTCGTACCCGGGCCGGTAACGGCTCGCGGGAGCGCGACCGCGCCGGGCGACCAGTGCTGCTCGGCATTCCCGCAGTGGGACGGCCCGCTGAGTCCGCGGGCTGCGCCACTGCGGGATAGTCGGATCCATCACCAGGCCTGCCGGTACATTGCCAGGCCTCCAGGCCTGGTGATGTACCGGCTGCGGTGGTGAACGTGGTCATTCCAGGACGGCGAGGCGTCAGCGGCCGAAGCGCTCCCGGACGGCCTCGCGCATCCGGACGCGGGCCCGGTCGGCGATGGCGACGACGGCGAGCGCGCCCACGGAGCCCACGACCAGCGCCGAGACCTGCCGGGCCGGCTCGGGGACCAGACCTAGCAGCCACCAGCCCCGCAACGCCGCATAGACACCCAGCGCGGTGACCGCCGACGCCAGCAGGATCTCCTTGCGGCTCGGGCGCGGCACCTGCGGCGGCGGCTGGCCATCCCAGCTCACCGCTGCCGCCATGGCGGCGAGGGCCAGCCCCAGCACGCCGCCCAGCTCACCGAAGTCCAGGATGGCAACAACCAGGCCCGCGGTGAGGAGCAGGCGGGCCACGAAGGCGACCACGGCGTGGTGACGTAATCCAGGAAGCCACGCGATCGACAAGCCGACTCCGGCGAGCCCGACCGCGGTCAGTGCCGCTATCCGCGGCTCGTCGATCATGCCCGGTATTCGACCACGCAGCCGTGTCGGGGGCGGACGATTCTGATGGTCGCACTCGGTAACCTCCGCTTGTGCTGGTGGCCGCCGCCGTCTGCCCCCACCCGCCGCTGCTGGTGCCCGGTCTCGCCGGTGCCCGGGCGGGCGAGCTGGACGGCCTGCGTACGGCGTGCCTGCGTGCCATCGACGCGATGCGCGCCACCGAACCGGACCTGCTGGTACTGGTCGGTGCCGGCGAGATGACGAGGCGCCATCCGCCCGGAACGGCTGGTTCACTCGCCGCCTACGGCGTCGACGTGCCGGTCGTGCTGCCCGGAGAAGCACCCGGGCGTAGTGGCGGCGAGCTGCCACTGTCGCTACTGGTGGGCGCCTGGCTGCTGGGCCAAGCCCGCTGGTCGGCGCAGGTGCGCGGTCAGGAAGTGGCGAGATCGACTGACCCGGACGAATGCCGCCGAATCGGCATACAGCTCGCCCGGAAAACCGACCGGCTCGCGATGCTGGTCATGGGCGACGGCTCCGCCTGTCGTTCGGCCGACGCCCCAGCCTCATTCGACTCGCGGGCCGAGGCATTCGACATGGCGGTGGTCGACGCCCTGCGTGCCGGCGACCCGGCCGCCCTGCTGGCGATCGACCCAGAGACCGCTACTCAGCTCGTGGTCGCCGGCCGCGCGCCGTGGCAGGTCCTTGCCGGGGCGGCGGAGGACGCGGTGTTCGACGCCGACGTGCTCTATGCCGGCGCTCCGTTCGGCGTGGGGTACTTCGTGGCGGTGTGGGAGCGGCACGGCTGACGTCACACTGGGTCCGGTGAGTTCCGTGCGGCCGGTCGTCGCGGTCGTCGGGCCGACGGCCGCCGGCAAAAGCGAGCTGGCGGTCGAGCTGGCGCTTCGGCTGGGCGGCGAGGTGGTCAACGCCGACTCCATGCAGATCTACCGTGGCATGGACATCGGTACGGCGAAGCTGACCGAGGCCCAGCGGCGCGGCGTGCCGCATCACCTGCTCGACGTGCTGGACGTCACCGAACCGGCCACCGTGGCGGAGATCCAGCGGCTCGCCCGGGCTGCGATCGACGACTGTCTCGCCCGGGCAACGACGCCGATCGTGGTCGGTGGGAGCGCGCTGTACGTGCGAGCTGTGCTGGATCGGTTCGACTTCCCGGGTACGGACGCCCGGGTGCGGAGCCGGCTGGAACGAGAGCTCGCGGCCGTCGGGGCCGAGGCGATGCACGCCCGGTTGTCCCAGCGGGATCCCGTCGCCGCAGCGGCGATACTACCCAGCAACGCCCGCCGCATCGTGCGGGCGCTGGAGGTCGTGGAGCTGACCGGCCGATTCGCCGCCACGCTGCCCGGCCTGCAGTACGCCTACCCGCGGGCCGTCCAGCTCGGCATCGCGGTGCCGCGGGACGCCCTCGACCGGCGGATCGCGGAGCGGGTCCACCACATGTGGGCGGCCGGTTTGGTCGAGGAGGTCCGGGCGCTGGAGCGCGCCGGCCTGCGTCGCGCTCGCACGGCACCGCGGGCGCTCGGGTACGCCCAGGTACTCGCTTTCCTCGCCGGCGAGTACAGCGAGGTGGAGGCTCGGGAGCGGACGATCCGGGCCACGCGACGGTTCGCCCGGCGGCAGGAGTCGTGGTTACGGCGTGATCCGCGCATCTGCTGGCTGCCTGGCGACGCCGCGGACCTGCTGGAACAGGCGTTGGCTTGGTGCCGCTGAGCCGCGGCCTACCATCGGCGGCGTGCTCCGCCGATTCCCGTTCGTCAAAGGCCACGGCACTGAGAACGACTTCGTCCTACTTCCGGACCACGACGGCGAGGCCTTCCCCGATCTGGACCCAGCGACGGTTCGCCGGCTCACCGACCGACCGTCCGGCCTCGGTGCGGACGGCGTAATCCGTGTTGTGCGTAGCGAGGCGCTGCCAGAGGGCCGGGACCAGGCGGACCGGGCCGAGTGGTTCATGGACTACCGCAACGCCGACGGCTCGGCGGCCGAGATGTGCGGCAACGGGATCCGGGTACTTGCCCGGTACCTGTGGTCGGCGGGTCTGGCGCCCGGTCCGGAACTGCCGATCGGCACCCGCGCCGGTGTGCGGACCGTCCATGAGCAGGCCGACGGTTCGATCACGGTGAACATGGGCGGAGCCGTGTTGGTCGCGATTCGCGAACCGATGACGGTGACGGCGGGCGGGCGAACCTGGCCGATCAACGCGGTATTCGCACCGAACCCGCATGCCGTGGCGTTCGTCGACGACCTCGACGACCCTGGCCGGCTGGTCGACGCGCCGCGAGTGCTTGCCAGCACAGTGTTTCCGCACGGCGCCAACGTCGAGTTCGCCGTCGTGCGCGGTCCGCGGCACGTCGCGATGCGGGTGTGGGAACGAGGGGTCGGCGAGACCAGATCATGCGGCACCGGGGTCTGTGCCGCGGCGTTCGCGTTGATGGAACGCGACGGGTCCCGGCCCGGGTCCTCGTACATCGTCGACGTGCCCGGTGGGAGACTCACCGTGATGTCGCGCGACGACAGCTCGCTGCTGCTCACGGGGCCGGCCGTGCTCGGCGTCTCCGGGACGGCCGAGCTTCCGCGGGTGTGATCGACGTCACAGCATCCGGTTGGCACGTCGTACGTCTGAATGGAGAGGCGGTGATGCGCGATCTGGGTCGCCTAGGTGGCCCCCTCCAACGGAAAGGCGGATGTGGTGAGCGGGCAACGCGAGCGCCGAGAGGCCGTGCTGGCGCAGGCGCAGCGTAAATGGCGCCGCCGCGGCGGAGCGACCGCGCGCCGGACCGCGACGCGCCGAGCAGTCGCCGCCCTGCGGACGGCCACTGCGGCACGGCGCACTACCGGCTGAGGCCTGGTGCCTCCGCGCCGCAGTGGCGCACCGGAAACCAGCTGCCGCCGGGCGTCCAGCATGCGACGCTGATCATTGGAATCCGGCTGAGGCAGCGCGGGTTGAGAAGGGTGATATGACGACATCTCCTCATCGGGCCGACGGGACGCCTGCCGTGCCCGACCTGCGGCCCGTGGTCGGCGACGCGCCGGTGAACCGCTCCGACGCTCCGCTGCTTCCGACGAAATCCAGCGCCGAGAGCACCGGCGAGCTGGACTTGGAAGACCGCCTCTCGCTGCGCCGGATTGCGGGGCTGTCCACCGAGCTGGAAGACGTCAGCGAGGTCGAGTATCGGCGGCTGCGGCTCGAACGAGTCGTCCTGGTCGGGGTCTGGACGGAGGGCTCCGTCGAGGATGCAGAGAACTCGCTGGCCGAGCTCGCCGCTCTGGCCGAGACCGCTGGCTCGCAGGTCCTCGAGGGGCTGGTGCAGCGACGTTCGAATCCGGACGTGGCGACGTTCGTGGGTTCCGGCAAGGTGAGTGAGCTGCGTGACGTGGTTCTGGCGGCGGGTGCCGACACGCTGATCTGCGACGGGGAGCTTTCCGCGGCCCAGCTACGCAACCTGGAAGATCGGATCAAGGTCAAGGTGGTCGACCGCACTGCGTTGATCTTGGACATCTTCGCCCAGCACGCGAAGAGCCGCGAGG
>JACVRX010000091.1 GCA_014534205.1 Jiangellaceae bacterium | reverse complement strand
TCGCTGAGGCCCGCCTGCCTGAGCGCCGTGATCTGGTCCTGTTCGTCGCCAATGAGCATGGCCCGGTAATCCGAATTTACCAATGCGCGCCCGAGGATGAACGAAAAAGCGTCGGGACGGTCGCTGGATTCCGATTGCATTGTGGCTACCTCCGCCGTGTTGAGGACGTCCGAGGCTCCGGGCTCCAGACCAGTCGGCGTCGGACGCCCCCAGGGCAGTATCCGGAGTGTCGCCGATTCTGCTCCGTGTGGGCATCGCACACAAGACAACATGTGTGTTAGCAGGGTCACGTATCCGTCTTGCCGCTCCGCACCGGCCGCGGTCACGTCGGACGGCGGGCCAGCCGGGACTCCAGGGCCATACGTAGCAGCCTGCCGGCAAGCAACGCTCGTGGATCACCGTCGCCGGAGGCTCCCCGAACGATCTGCAGCGTCTGCTCCATGGTGAGGCCGTCCGGACCGGTCGATGCCGCCGCCACGACGTCGCTCAGCGCCCGCAATGCGCCGGCCAGCTCGGTTCCCGGGTCGTCGACCCCGAACACCGCCCGCCACTTCGCACCGGGCACCGCGTCGGCGACGACGGCATCGACGTCCGCCGGTGAGCCCGCGATCGCCTCCGCGACCGCCTCCACCCACGAGGAGAGGATTGTCAGCTCGGCGGCGTCGAGCCGGGCCGGACTTGCGGCGCGGCGGCCGTGGCGCACCGGTGCCGGAGTCTCGGCGGCCGCGATCTGCCGTACTCCGGCGGCGAACAGGTCGGCGACATTGTCCACCGGCCGCCGGCCATCCGGGGTCCGCCGCCGGGCCCGGTCCACCGCGACGCTCAGCAGTAGACCGTGCGAGCCCGAATCGAGGCTCATCTCCCGCAAGCCACGGGTCGAGTCCTTCCACAGCGCCACCACGGACGACGGGGGCAGTTGCGCCGGGCGCGAACGCTCCACCATCCCGTAGGGAGTCAGGGTGAGCACAGCGGAGCCCGGGTCGTCCGCCAGAACCGCGGCGTACCGGGCGGTCCACCGAGACGACAGCTGCGGGCCGTCCAGGAGCGGCGTGACGGCGAGCGTCGGCCCGATGGCCCTGAGCAGGTCGGCGACCTCGTCGAGGCGGGCCAGGTCCTCGCAGATCACGGCCACGAAGGTGATCCCCTCGCCGAGTTCGATGAACTGCACCTCTCGCCGTGGCACGGTCATCGCTTCCCACCACCGCACCGACGGGTGCAACGCGCCCGCCAGGTGGTACTGGCCGATCTGCACCTCGTCGAGAAACCAGCGGTGGTGCTTGTTCTGGCGGTAGTGCCACCAGCCATCCCCCAGGAACACCCCGAGATGGACCCAGTTGGCCGGCGGTTCATCTGCCGGTGCGGCGTCGTCCCGGACACCGGCGGCCAGGATGGCGACCCGATGCTCGGAGAGCAGCGCCTCGATGTGCGGCAGCTCACCGCTGCGGACGGCGCTTTCCGGCAGCACCACGGCGTCGACGGTGTCCACCTCGTCGCGCGCCGCGGTGAGGACTCGGTCGAGCAGGTCGAAGTCGAAGGGTTCGCTCGGCTCGAACTGGAACACGCCGAACGGCTCCTGCTCGATCCGCTGCACCGACCCGGGCACCGGTCGGAAGTCGCGCTGCCGCACGCGCAGCGGCCACGGCAGCAGCAGGATGTTCGTGTGCTGGTGCACCGTCCCGGTCCGCCGGATCGGCACCCGGTGCCAGGCGACCTCGACCGCGGACCCACGCAGGCACACGTAGCGGGAGAGCGACCGGAACGAGATCCCGCCGTTGGCGGTGCGGCCTTTCGGCAGGACGCGCATCCGATGCCCTGGTAGCCGGGCCAGCGAGCCGGCCCGTACGAGCAGCTCCCGGGCCCGGGCCCGCGACCGGTACCCGCCCTTGTCACCGAGGTCCAAGGTGACGCCCATCCCGGCGCAGGCTTCGTCGCTGATGGCGTGCAGGGTGAGCAGCGCCTCGCAGACCGCCCACGCCCGCCCGCTCCCGACATCGTCGAGCGTCGTTTCGACCGAATCGCGCACTACTTCCCAGTTTCGGGTCACGAGCGACGGCAGGGAGCCCTGGCGCTCCTCCGCCCAGGCGCACCAGTACGCAGCCGCCTCCGAGATGGACTCGCTCCATCCCGCTCGCCGCGCTGGTGGCCAACGCCGTCCGGCCGGTGGTGACACCGCGAACCGAAAGGCCTCCGAGCGCTCGAGCACGGTGCCGGTGAACGCGAACACGTCGGGGGGCCACTCGAGCAGGGTCTCCTCGACGGCGCTTCCGCTGAGGTCGAACCACAGGGACTCGATCGTCGACGTCTGTGCGTTCGCCGCACCCGGACGCACATCGTGCTCCATCCGCCGGGACCCCCTTCAGCTGCCGGCCCACAATGCTCAGCAACGTACCGCCTGCTACGCAGGCGCAGCAGCACGCTCATGCATGCGGGGAAACGACTACGGCGAGAAGACCAGGTCCGACATGGGCGCCGATGACCGCGCCCACCTCCGCGACCACCAGCCGGCCGATCCCGGGGAGTCGCGACGCGAGCCGCTCGGCGAGCGCACCGGCCCGCTGTGCGTTGTCGAGGTGGTGCACGGCGATGTCGACGGATTGGTCCGCGGCGCGTCCCACTACGAGCTCCTCCAGCCGGGCCACCGCGCGCGACGACGTCCGCACCTTCTCCAGCGGTTGGATCTCGCCGTCGGCCAGGTGCAGCAGCGGCTTCACGTGCAGCGCGGTGCCTAGCAATGCCTGGGCCGCCCCGATCCGCCCACCCCGGCGGAGGTACTCCAGCGTGTCGACGTAGAAGAACGCCGCGGAGCTGGCCGCACGATGCCGTGCCACAGCGGCCACGGCTGCCATGTCGAAACCTTCGTCGGCGGCGTTCGCCGCAGCGAGCACAGCGAAGCCCAGCCCCATGCCGATGGACCTCGCGTCGACGACCTCTACCGGCACCGGCGAGTCTTGGGCCGCAAGCCGCGCGGCGTCGACGGTCCCGGACAGCTGCCCGGAGAGGTGGATCGAGACCACCGCGGTGGCGCCGCCGCCCGTTGCCGACTCGTATGCCTGCAGGAACGCCTGCGGGCTCGGCCGCGACGTGCTCACCGGCACCCAGCGCCGCAACGCGTCGGCGAGCTCGGCCGCCCCGACTGCCGGTCCTTCGTCGAGCGCCCTGCCGCCGATGACCAGCTGCAGCGGAACGACGCGGATTCCGCGCTCGGCGGCCTCGTGCGCGTCGAGGTAAGCCGTAGAGTCCGTGACGATCGCGACGGCCCGGCGCAGCCGGGGAGGGTACGTGGTCCTCGTCACTCCAAGACCACGTTAACCAACTTCGGTGCCTTCACCACCACCGTGTGCACGCTACGGCCGTCGAGCACGCGGCGTACAGCCGGCGATGCGAGGACAAGCTCGCGCAGCGTCGCCTCGTCGACCGACGGCGCGACCTGCAACCGGTCGCGTACCTTGCCGTCGACCTGGACCACGCAGGTGACGGTTTCCTCAACCAGCAGTGCGGGATCGGCCACCGGGAACGGCTCGTACGCAAGCGTGGTGTGGTGACCCAGCCGCGACCACAGCTCCTCGGCCAGGTGCGGTGCGAACGGGGCGAGCAACAGCACCATCGGCTCGGCCACCGCACGCGGCATCCGGCCCAGCTTGGTGCAGTGGTTGTTCAGCTCGATCAGCCGCGCGATCGCGGTGTTGAACCGCAGCGCCTCCATGTCGGAGCGGACCGCGTCGATGGTGCGGTGAAGCAGCCGTCGCGTCTCCTCGTCCGGTGGCTCGTCGGTGACGACCGGCTGGCCGTCCTCCTCGGAGACCACGTTGCGCCACAGCCGCTGAAGGAAACGCAGTGACCCGATGACCGCACGTGTCTCCCACGGCCTGGACAGGTCCAACGGTCCCATGGACATCTCGTACACGCGCAGTGTGTCGGCACCGTACGCCGCGTACATGTCGTCGGGCGAGACGACGTTCTTCAGACTCTTGCCCATCTTCCCGTACTCGCGATTCACCGGCTGACCGCGCCAGGTGTAACTGGTTGGCGACGACGGCTCCTCATGCACCTCGGCGGCGGGCACATACTGGCCGCGCCGATCGGTGTACGCGTACGCCTGGATGTAACCCTGGTTGAACAGCCGGTAGAACGGCTCCTCGCTCGACACGTGGCCCAGGTCGTAGAGCACCTTGTGCCAGAACCGGGCGTACAACAGGTGCAGCACCGCGTGCTCGACGCCGCCGACATAGAGGTCGACTCCGCCGGTCGGCGCCTCCTTCCGCGCGCCCATCCAGTACCGCTCGTTCACCGGGTGGACGAGCCGCTCGGTGTCGAACGGGTCGATGTAGCGCAGCTCGTACCAACACGAGCCGGCCCAGTTCGGCATGGTGTTTGTATCGCGGCGGTAGCGCTTCGGCCCGTCACCCAGGTCCAACCAGACGTCGACCCACTCCGGCACCCGGGCGAGTGGTGGTTCGGGTTCGGTGTCGGCGGCGTCGGGCGGGTACGTCTTCGGGGAGTAATCCGGGACGTCGGGCAACTCGACTGGAAGCATCGAGTCCGGGACGGCGTGCGGCAGGTCGTGTTCGTCGTAGACGATCGGGAACGGCTCCCCCCAGTACCGCTGCCGGCTGAACAGCCAGTCCCGAAGCCGGTACGTCACCCTCTGCGTGCCGATGCCCTTGGCCTGCAGCCAGCCGGTGGTCGCTGACTTCGCATCCGCCACGTGCAACCCGTTCAGTGAGACCTCGTCGTTGGCCGAGTTGATGGCCGGACCATCACCCAGGTAGGCCTCACCGGTCCAGTCCAGCGGCGGAGTCACGGTACGTACGATCGGGAGCTCGAACCGCTCGGCGAACTCCCAGTCCCGCTCATCCTGGCCAGGGACGCCCATGATCGCGCCGGTTCCGTAGCCCATCAGCACGTAGTCGGCGACGAACACCGGGATCGGCTGACCGGTGGCCGGATTGACCGCGAAAGATCCGGTGAAGACCCCGGTCTTCTCGCGGCCCTCGGTCTGCCGTTCCACCTCGGTCTTGGCCACGGCCACGTCGTGGTAACCGGCGACTGCCGCCGCCGGGTCGGGGTGGCCGCCGGTCCACGCCGGCTTCGTCGCGTCCGGCCAACGGTCCGCCGTGAGCACGGGCCGCAACGGGTGTTCCGGCGCGACGACCATGAACGTGGCGCCGAACACGGTGTCCGGGCGCGTCGTGAACACCTCCAGGTCGCCAGCGTCCGTGGCGAACCGGATCGTGGCGCCCGTGGACCGGCCGATCCAGTTGCGCTGCATGATCTTGATTTTTTCCGGCCAGTCGATCCGGTCCAGATCGTCGACCAGCCGGTCGGCGTATGCCGTGATCCGCATCATCCACTGCCGCAGGCTGCGCTTGAACACCGGGAAGTTGCCGCGCTCGCTGCGGCCCTCGGACGTGACCTCCTCGTTGGCGAGCACGGTGCCCAGGCCCGGACACCAGTTGACCGGAGCCTCGGAGATGTAGGCCAGCCGGTAGTCGTCGACGATCCGCCGGCGTTCGACGTCGCTGAGCTGTGACCACGGCCGGCTGTCAGGCGTCGGTCGCCGCCCGGACTCGAACTCCCGGACCAGCTCGGCGATCGGCCGGGCCTTGCCTCGGCCGCCGTCGGCGTCGCGGTCGTACCACGACTCGAAGATCTGCAGGAAGATCCACTGCGTCCACCGGTAGTACGCCGGGTCGATGGTCTCGACGCTGCGCCGCTGGTCGTGTGCCAGCCCGAGCCGGCGGAGCTGCTCACGGAACCGGACGATGTTGCGCTCGGTGGTGAGCCTCGGGTGTTGGCCCGTCTGTACCGCGTACTGCTCGGCCGGCAGGCCGAACGCGTCGAAGCCCATCGTGTAGAGCACGTTGAAGCCACACATGCGCTTGAAGCGGCCGACCACGTCGGTCGCGATGTAGCCCAGCGGATGCCCGACGTGCAGCCCTTCCCCGGACGGATACGGGAAGAAGTCCATCAGGAAGAACTTCTCGCGGCCGCCGAGGTCGCCGGCCAGCTCACCGACCGGGTTCGGCGTGTGGAACGTGCCCTGCTTCTCCCAGACGTCGTGCCAACGATGTTCGATCTCGCCGGCAAGCACGCTGGTGTACCGGAACGGGGGAACGTCGTCCGCCCGAGCGGCTGACGTAGCTTCGGTCTCGCTCATCAGAATGCGGTCTCGCTCATCAGAATGCGGTTTCCCGCGGTCAGTGTGCGGCTTCCATGGATGGACCCCTGGCACAGGAGGGGTCTGCCACGCTGACGCGACGCCGCTGGCGTCCGCTACAGGTCAGCGCAGCGAGCTAAGCAGGAGGCCTCGCACGGATCCAGGGTAGCAGAGATCATCGGTCGCCTTATCCGGCAAACCTCGACAGCGAGATTCTCGCCTATCCGCCGGATTTCCCGTTATAACGGCAATCTCGCTATTGACATTGGCTGGATCGAGGCAAACGAGGAGCACCGGATGGATCAGTCGCAGGACGCCGTCGACGTCATCGTGCTGGGCGCCGGGCCGGCGGGGCAGAACGTCGCCGGCCGGGTGGTCCGCGGCGGGCTGACCGCTGCGGTCGTCGAGTCGCAGCTGGTCGGAGGTGAATGCTCGTTCTGGGCCTGCGTGCCGAGCAAGGCGATGCTCCGGCCCATCGACACCATCGCGGCGGCACGCCGGTCGCCGGGCGCCGCCCAGGCGGTGAACGGCCGGATCGACGCGGGTGCGGTGCTGTCCAGACGGGACGAGGCCACCCATCACTGGGACGACAGCAGCGAGGCGCAATGGGTCGAGGGCCTGCCTGCCCGGCTGGTCCGCGGACACGGCCGGATCGCCGGCCCCAGAATGGTGGAAGTCACCGCGGATGGATCGCGCACCACACTGCACGCACGGCACGCCGTGGTGGTAGCTACCGGCAGCCGCGCGGCCGTGCCACCGATCCCCGGGCTCGCCGACGCGCACCCGTGGGTGAGCCGGGACGCGACGTCGCTTCGCGCCGTCCCGGACCGGCTGGCCATCATCGGCGGCGGTGTCGTCGCGTGCGAGATGGCCCATGCGGTCAGAGGCCTCGGTGCCGGCGAGGTCACCATGCTGGTGCGCGGTGACGGCCTGCTGGAGCGGATGGAGCCGTACGCCGGGGAGATGGTCGCGAGCGCGCTGCGCGACGAGGGCGTCACCGTGCGAACCAACGTCACCGCGACCACGGTCTCCCGCAACACCGACGGCGTCGTCACCGTCACGCTGGGCGACGCGGAGACAGTGGAAGCGGACGAGTTGCTCGTCGCCGCCGGGCGCACCCTCAACACAGACGACGTCGGCCTCGATTCGGTGGGAATGGAACCCGGCAAGCCGATCGCGGTGGACGATAGCCTGCGCGCCACGGAGATCGACGGCGGCTGGCTGTACGCCGTGGGAGACGCCAACGGGCGGAACCTGCTCACCCACATGGGCAAGTACCAGGCGAGGGTCTGCGGCGACGTCATCGTCGCCCGCGCCCGGGGCGGCGATGACATCGCGCCGGGCCTGCGCGCCACGGCCGACGCCCGCGGTGCGCCGCAGGTGGTGTTCACCGACCCCGAGGCGTGCGCCGTCGGGCTCACCGAAATGCGGGCGCGGGACCTCGGGTTCGACGTTCGAACCGTCGACTACGATATCGGCCAGGTGACCGGTGCTTACCTGCAGGGTGAGGACTACCGGGGAAGAGCCAAAGCGGTCGTCGATGAGTCCCGCCGGGTGTTGCTCGGCGTCAC
>JACVRX010000121.1 GCA_014534205.1 Jiangellaceae bacterium | reverse complement strand
GAGTCGTACAACCTCGACGCAAAGATGAACGCGACGATGACCGAGCGATTCAATGTCGCCGGGGCGCTGCTGGTCAAGCTGTTCGGCCGTCCCGACACCGAGGCGGCCCGGTTCGGTGAGCGGGCCCAGCGGGTCCGTGACATCGGTATCCAGTCGGCGATGTACTCCCGGACATTCTTCGTCGCGATGCTGCTGGTCGCATCGCTGGCGCAGGCGTTGACGTACGGTCTCGGCGGCTGGCTGGCGGTCACCGGCAGCGTCACGGCCGGCACGGTCGTCACGCTGGCTCTGCTGCTCACCCGCCTGTACGGGCCGCTGACCGCGCTGAGCAACGTGCGGGTCGACGTGATGAGCGCGCTGGTGTCGTTCGACCGCGTTTTCGAGGTGCTCGACCTGCGGCCGGGCATCGAGGAGAAGCCGGACGCGGTGGTCATCCCAGCCGGCGCCGCCAAGATCGAGTTCCGCGACGTCCACTTCCGCTACCCGAGCGCGTCGGAGGTGTCACTGGCCACCCTCGAGGACGTCGCCACGCTCGACCGCACGGAGTCCGCACCGGTGCTGAACGGCGTCGACTTCACCGTCGAGCCGGGTCAGATGGTGGCGCTGGTCGGCCCGTCCGGCGCCGGCAAGTCCACCACGTCGATGCTGGTCTCCCGCGTGTACGACGTCACGTCCGGCGCGGTGCTGGTCGGCGGTGTCGATGTCCGGGACGCGACGCTGGATTCGCTGCGCGACACCATCGGCGTCGTGACGCAGGATTCGCACCTGTTCCACGAGACGATCGCCGAGAACCTGCGGTACGCGCGGCCGGATGCGACCGAGGAGGACATGTGGGAGGCGCTGCGCGGCGCGCAGGTCGCCGACCTGGTCCGCGCGTTGCCCGATGGTCTGGAGACCGTGGTGGGCGACCGGGGCTACCGGTTCTCCGGCGGGGAGAAGCAGCGCATCGCGATCGCCCGGCTGCTGCTCAAGCACCCGTCGATCGTCATTCTCGACGAGGCGACCGCGCATCTCGACAGCGAGTCCGAAGCGGCGGTGCAGCGGGCGTTGACGGCCGCGCTCGAGGGCCGGACCGCGCTGGTCATCGCGCACCGGCTGTCCACCGTCCGCGACGCCGACCTCATCCTGGTCCTCGACGAGGGCCGGATCGTGGAGCGCGGTACGCATGTCGACCTGGTCGCCGCCGGCGGCCTGTACGCCGAGCTGTACCGGACGCAGTTCGCCGTGGCGGGCAGTCCCGCCCCGCCGTTCGCCGAGGACGTGGAGGTCGTCACCATCCCGTCCACCAGCATCGAGCCCTAGCCCCACCCCGCCGATCTTGGAGTTGGGGTTGCCCTCACGCGGCCTTGAGCCCGATTCGTTCCAACCAGAACTCCAAGATCGGTGATCAGGGGAGGATAGGCACCAGGTCGGTGACGTCGTCACGCAGTTTGCTGAGGCCTCGGTCGAACGTCGCGAGCCGGCCTGCGTGCGCCTTGGCCAGGTGGGCCAGATACGCGTCCGTTACCTGGCGGTGCCCGATGACACCCCGCAGCGACACCGCCTCGAACGACTCGTTGTCCGGCCAGAACTCGTGACGCGGGTGTGCCGTCAGTGCGGCTAGCAGAGCTACCGCGGTGTCTGCAGGCTGGCCTTGGTGGACCAGGAGCCGGATCAAGCTCCCCTGGGTAATTGGACAGGTGGCGAAGGTGTCTTCGGCGGAGGCAAACCAAGACTCAGCCGCGTCGTGGTGGACATGATCGGCCACCATCAGAGCGATCAGCACGTTGGCGTCGAGTAGGACGGTCACGTCTCGGGGTCTTCCAGGGCGCGAACATCGTCGCTGGTGATCGGACTGCCGAGACGGATCACCGGTAGCCCGGTCACGGGGCTGCGTGAGATGTCCTGAGGCTGGCCGTGGCCCAGCCCTCGCCGCATGAGGTCTACGACGGTCTCGCTTAGAGTCCGCGACGTGTCCCGTGCGATGGATAGAGCCTGCCGGTGCAAGTCCTCGGGTAAGTCGATGGTGGTGCGCATTACACCACTCTACATCAGTGCATCATGATGCGAAGTTAGTGATCGCCTCGTGCAGCGCCGCGAATTCTGTGGCCAACGAGTCGACCTGGAAGTGTGCGTTGAGGCCACTTGGATTGGGCAGCACCCACACCGGGACGCCGCCGATCTGGTAATCCTGCGGGCCGATCAGCGCCTTCGGCCGGCCGAACGCGACCCGGTACGCCGTCACGCCCAGGACCGCGACGTACCGCGGCTGCCACCGCCGGACCAGCGCAGCGAACCGCCGCCCGCCCGCCACGAGCTCGGCCGGTGACAGCTCGTCGGCACGCGCAGTCGCCCGCGCCACCACGTTGGTGATCCCGATTCCGAGCCCGGGCAGCACCTTCTGCTCGGAGGGATGAAGCTGCCGCGGCGTGAACCCGGACCGGTGCAGCGCCGGCCAGAACCGGTTGCCGGGCCGCGCGAAGTGGTGGCCGGTCGCGGCCGAGTACAGGCTCGGGTTGATGCCCGAGAACAGCACCCTCAGGCCGGGGCCGCCCAGGTCGGGGATGGTGCGGCCGGCCGCGGCGGCGATCTCCTCCCGGGTCGGCCGCATCACACCGCGTGCGGCACCGCCGGGATCCATGCCAGCACGGTATCCGGCGACGTGCCAGCACCGTCCATCGGACCGGAGCTGGCACGGATGTGCCGGCCCACCGGGAGCGGCATGCTCCGTCCATGGAACTCATCCTGATGCTGCTGCTGCCGTTCCCGCTCGGTTACCTCATCGCCAGCCGCACGGCCGCCTTCCTCGCGTACGTCGCCGCGCACTCGTTCCTGTTCACCTTCCAGACCATGACGCTGGTCCGCGCCTGGGTGGGCGGCGACACCCACGCGTTCGCGCGCGACCCGAACAGCCTCGAATGGTCGTACGCGCTGGTGAACCTGGCCATCTACGGCGCCGGCCTCGGCCTGGTCGAGCTTGGTCACCGGCTTGCGCAGCGCCGCCATGCCAAGGCGGCCTACCGGCGAAGCGCCAGCGAGGATACCGTTGCCGCATGACTGCCGGGTCGGCCCAGTGCCGCGAGCGGAAGCGTGCTCCGGCGCACGGTTGACCGCCCGCGGGCCGCCTTCCCCGGGGAGTTACGACTCCGCCGAGGAAGGAGGTGAAGCCCAATGCCCGAGTCGCAACTTCCACACGTTGGCGACGTGGTTGCCACCGAAGTGACGCACGTGGCGCCGTTCGGTGCGTTCGTCAAGATCACGGATGACATCTCCGGCCTGCTGGTCAGCAACGATCCCCGCGTCCCCGGCACCTGCCTGCACGTGCGCGTCGAAGCGGTCGATGCCGAACGACGTC
>JACVRX010000026.1 GCA_014534205.1 Jiangellaceae bacterium | reverse complement strand
GTCGTACGCGCTCAGCAAGCTCGCCTCTGGTGACGAGCTCGACGTGATGACGCCGGCCGGCCGGTTCACTCCGGCGCTCGAGCCGACTCAGGCGAAGCACTACGCCGCGATCGCGGCCGGCAGCGGAATAACCCCGGTGATATCCATCGTCGCCACGATCCTGCAGACGGAGCCGGCCAGCCAGGTCACCCTCGTCTACGCGAACCGGACCAGCCAGACCGTGATGTTCGTGGACGAGCTCGCAGACCTGAAGGACGTGTACCTGGATCGGTTCCACCTGGTGCACGTCTTCTCCCGGGAGGCGCAGGAGACCGAGTTGACGTCGGGACGGCTGGACGAGCCGCGCCTGCAGCGGCTGCTGGCCACAGTGTTGCCGCCGCACACGGTCGAGGAGTGGTACCTCTGCGGGCCCCGGGGCTTGGTGGACACCATCCGGTCGGTCCTGCTCCGCCACGGAGTCGACAAGGCACATGTGCACTCCGAGCTGTTCCACGTCGGCGACCTGGCAGCACTTCCGCCAGTGCCCGTGGTGCAGGTCGCGGAGCGCGGCACTATCACCGTCGTCCTCGACGGGCGGCGAAGCACGGTGGAACTCGCCGACTCCGACGAGACGGTGCTCGAGGCCGTGCTGCGGGTCCGCAACGACGCGCCGTTCGCCTGCCAGGGTGGGGTGTGCGGTACCTGCCGCGCGAAGCTGCTGGAGGGTCGGGTGGTCATGGAGCGGAACTTCGCCCTGGAGGAGGAAGAGGTGGCCGCGGGTTACGTCCTCACGTGCCAATCCCACCCGACAACGCCACTGGTATCGGTGGACTACGACGCCTGACGGTCCGCGGCGACGTCGACCGCGGCGGCTCCCTCCATCGACAACGGGTGCAGCAGTACGGGAGCGCTGCGCGCGGCGTCGATCGCCGGCACGCATGCGAGCAGCGAGATGCTGAGCGCGCTGCCGGCCAAGCCCGTCTCTCCAAGGCGCAGGACCGGCCAGGCGACACCGCCGACCAGCGCGGTAACAACGGCGACGGCCACGTAATCCGGCGCGTCGAGGATCCATTTCGGCGCGCGGTCAGCCGCAAGGCAGCAGAGTCCCGTCGTCGCGCCGAGTACTGGACCCGCAAGCACCCCGACGACCGCACCCGCGAGGACGATCTCGAGCGGACCGAGATCGCTGCCGCGCAGGACGGCCAACGGGATTCCTCCACACAACGCGGCGAGAACGCCCCACACCGGCCCGTGGGTCGCGCCCCAGCGCACGAACCGGCTCATGGCCCCCTGCATGACCACGGGTCAAGCGTGCACCCGAGACGGCCCACCGCGCAGCCGATTCGCCGCCGTGTCGCGCCGACTTGTGACCTGAAGTCAGCCAGAAGTCATCTGCTACTCGCACCCGCCGATGTTGCGGATGGAGCTACCTCTGCTCAGCAGAACCGCCGCTGCTACCCCTGGAGAGCCGCAGCCGGCGTACGACTGCTCGACGCTTGTCGTCGTCGAGCCGTTCGTCGAACGGCTGGTAGTCGGTGGGCCGGCCAGATGGCGACCTCAGCCGGTAGGTCGAGCGGCGGGCTGGCGAAGCCGGTCGTCCAGTCGTCCTCAGCGAACCGGTCATGTAGTCCGGCGAGCAGCTCACGGCCCAGTCGTCGTGGTCGTCGCCGGCCACCAGCAGCAGGCCGATCAAGGCTGGCGTTCCTTCGGGTGCAGGCCGTTCCCCCAAGCAGAAACCCGCCGAAGCCCGTACCGGCCCTCGCACCGCAGCCTCAGCCAACTCCGTCGAGAGACCAGCGCTTCGTCGAGGGCAGCAACGCCGCACGATGCGTTCGATGACGTCGTGCGGTTCCGCCGCAACGTGGCGCTCTGTTGTCGGTGCTGGCCCGTACGCTGCCAGCACGAGCGACAGGAAGGACGCCAGTGACCGCTACAGAGAGCGGCGCGCCGGCCGAAGCCGAGCAATACCCGCCCATCGAGTTCCGCAGCGACGTCACCGTCGAGCTGGTGCGCTCCAACGCGCGTGATGGCGACGTGCTGTTCGCGGCCCGTGTGTCGACCAAAGGGGAGCAGTCGCGCGAAGACGTCGAGGCAGACGCGAGCAAGTCAACCGGCCTGCTGAACTTTCTCATGCGTGACCGCCACGGCTGCTACGACGATGAGACCGAAGTGCTGACCTCGCACGGATGGATACGGTGGCCACAAGTGACGGGCACTGAGCGCTTCGTGACGCTTTCGGCGGACGGGCGGATCCAGTACCAGCATGCCGAGCGGCTGGTTCGTCGGGTTCACGCCGGGCCGATGGTGCGAGTGAAAACGCGCCACGTCGACCTGCTCGTCACTCCGGAGCACCGCATGTGGGCCAAGCGCCGGCGTCAGAGCAACCGGGAGCATTGGGATCTTGTTCCGGCGGAGGACCTGTTCACTGCTTGTCATCGGCTCGCTCTGGGAGGCGGGAAATGGCACGGAGAGTTCCCGCTGGATTTTCCACCGGCATGGTTCTCGCTGCTGGGCTTATTCATCGGCGACGGGAACTGCGGCGAAGATGGATCCCCGAGATTTCATCTTCGGAAGGACCGCGAGATAGCGGAGCTGTACCAGTGGGCCGGCGAGTTGGGGTTCGAAGTCACTTGTAATGGTGATCGGTTTCTTCTCAGGGCCGATGAGGACTTCCGCCTGTTCGCCAAAAAGTGCTACGACCTGGACCGGCAGAAGATGGTCACTAGCGAGGTCTTGGCATGTTCCGCTGAGGCATTGCAGGCATTACTTGCGGGCCTCATGGCATCCGACGGTGGTGTTTCCGGCACTGGTGAACAGGTCTACACGACCACGAGCCGACGGCTGGCCGACCAGGTTCAAGAGGTTGCGCTCAAGACCGGTGCGACTGCTCGCATCAGGACACGGTATTCGCATGGCACCGGCCATTTGGGCGCAAATCCCGTGCACATTGTCACCTTTCGTTCGCGGAACATGTTTCCCCGCGTCGGCTGGACGACGACGGATCGGGTGCGTGAGGTGACGCTCGAGAACTACCGGGGAACGGTTCACTGCGTCACCGTCTCCAATGGAACGCTGTACGTCCGGCGCAACGGCAAGGCGGTGTGGTCAGGTAACAGTCCTTTCGAGCACAACTCCATGACCTTCTACGTGCACGCTCCGATATTCGTGTTCCGGGAGCACATGCGGCATCGCATCGCGAGCTACAACGAGGAGAGCGGCCGGTACCGCGAGCTGCGCCCGGTGTTCTACGTGCCCGGGCCGGAGCGGAAGCTGGTCCAGGAGGGCAAGCCGGGCCACTACACGTTCGTCGACGGCACGCCGGAGCAGCACGCAGTCGTCGACGCGGAGACCCGCCGAGTGTGCACCGAGGCCTATGCCGCGTATCAGCGCATGCTCGACGCTGGAGTTGCTCGCGAAGTGGCCCGTATCGTGCTGCCGCTGACCATCTACTCGTCGATGTACGTGACCTTCAACGCCCGTTCGTTGATGAACTTCCTGTCGCTGCGTACGAAGCGGGAGAGCGCGCGGTACCCATCGTTCCCGCAGCGGGAGATCGAGATGGTGGCCGAGAAGATGGAAGCCGAGTGGGCCCGGCTGATGCCACTTACGCACGCCGCGTTCGAGGCGAACGGCCGGGTCGCTCCTTAACGCCCGGTAGCCTTGCCGACCATGGCCGACGACCGACCCACCAGTGCCACTGCGCCGTTCGGGCGCGTACTGACCGCGATGGTGACGCCCTTCGCCGAGGACGGGGATCTGGATCTGGATCTGGATGCGGCGGCGCGGCTCGCCGGACACCTGGTCGACCGGGGCTGCGACGGGCTCGTCGTCAGTGGGACCACCGGGGAGAGCCCGACGACCACCGACGCGGAGAAGGAGCAGCTGCTGCGCGCGGTGCTCGACGCCGTCGGCGACCGCGTCAGTGTCGTCGCCGGCGCCGGCAGCTATGACACCCGCCACACTGTCGAGCTGGTCCAGCAGGCGGAGAAGGCCGGCGCGCACGGAGTTCTCGTCGTCACGCCGTTCTACAACAAACCACCGCAGGAGGGCCTGATCCACCACTTCCGCGCCGCGGCTGACGCGACCGGGTTGCCGATCATGCTCTACGACATCCCCGGCCGGACTGGTGTGGCCATCGCGACCGAGACGCTGGTCCGGTTGGCCGAGCACGAGCGGATCGTCGCGGTGAAGGACGCCAAGGGAGACCTGTTCGCCGCGTCCGACGTGATGGCGCGCACAGGGCTGGCTTACTACAGCGGCGACGACGCGCTGAACCTCCCGCACCTTGCACAGGGCGCCACCGGCATGGTGAGCGTCGTCGCGCACGTGGCGGCTGCGCAGTACGCGGCGATGGTGCGCGCGGTCGACGCCGGCGACCTGGCGGAGGCGATCCGCATCCACCGTCAGCTCCTGCCGGCGGTACGGGCGATCATGACCCGGACTCAGGGCGCAATCATGGCGAAGGCAGCCGTGCAGCTGACCGGGGTGGTGGGCAGTCGCACCATGCGGTCCCCGTTGGTCGACGCAACGGACGCGCAGGTGGCCGAGCTGCGGGTGGACCTGGCGGAGGCCGGGCTCTTGTGAGCCATCCGCATCCGGAGCTGTCGGTTCCGCCCCCGCTCGCCGACGGCGCCCTGCGGATCGTCGCACTGGGCGGACTGGGCGAGATAGGCCGGAACATGACCGTGTTCGAATACAGCGGCCGGCTGCTCCTGGTCGACTGCGGCGTGCTCTTCCCCGAGGACAATCAGCCTGGCGTCGACCTGATCCTGCCGGACTTCGACTACATCCGGGACCGGCTGGACGACGTGGAAGCGCTGATACTCACGCACGGCCACGAGGACCACATCGGAGCCGTGCCGTTCCTGCTCCGGGAGAAACGCGACCTGCCGCTGGTCGGATCCCGGCTCACCCTCGCGCTGGTCGAGGAGAAGCTCGCGGAGCACCGCATCGAGGCCTATCAGCTCGAGGTCGCCGAGGGCCGCACGGAGCGGTTCGGCCGGTTCGAGGTCGAGTTCCTCGCGGCGAACCACTCCATCCCGGACGCGCTCGCGCTCGCCATTCGCACGCCTGCTGGTCTGGTACTGCACACCGGCGACTTCAAGCTGGACCAGCTTCCACTTGACGGCCGGCGCACCGATCTGAACGGGTTCGCTCGGCTGGGAGAGCAGGGCGTCGACCTGTTGATGGTCGACTCCACCAACGCCGAGGTGCCGGGGTTCACCCCGCACGAGCGCGAGATCGCACCGGTGCTCGACCGGGTCTTTGCCGAGGCGCCGCGGCGGATCATCGTCGCGTCGTTCGCCAGTCACGTGCATCGAGTCCAGCAAGTCCTCGACGTCGCCGCCGCACACGGCCGCAAGGTGGCCTTCGTCGGCATGTCGATGGTGCGCAACATGGGTATCGCGCGCGAACTCGGATATCTACGCGTACCCGCTGGCATCCTCGTCGACCCGCGCAGCATCGCGGAGCTGCCTCCCGATGAGGTTGTGGTGATGTCCACCGGCTCGCAGGGCGAGCCGATGGCGGTGCTGTCCCGGCTCGCCAACCGGGACCATCCGGCCATCACCATCGAGCCCGGCGACGTGGTAGTCCTCGCGTCGTCGCTGATCCCCGGCAACGAGAACGCGGTGTCGCGCGTGATCAACGGCCTGACCCGCTGGGGCGCCACCGTGGTGCACAAGGGCAACGCGATGGTGCACACGTCCGGACACGCAAGCGCGGGCGAGCTGCTGTACGCCTACACCCTGGTCCATCCGCGCAACGTGCTGCCAGTGCACGGGGAAATCCGCCATCTGCATGCCAACGCAGGGGTCGCGGCGAGCTCCGGCGTGCCGCGGGAGCGCATCGTGCTCGCCGAGGACGGCGTCGTGGTCGACTTGCTCGACGGTACTGCCCGCGTGGTCGGTGCGGTGCCTTGCGGCTACGTGTACGTCGACGGCGCCAACGTCGGAAGCGTGGCCGAGATGTCGCTGAAGGATCGGCGGATCCTCGGCGAGGAGGGCTTCATCTCGGTCGTAGTCGTCATCGACTCCGTGACCGGCAAGGTCACCGCCGGGCCAGAGATCCATGCGCGCGGCGTCGCGGAGGACGACAGCGTGTTCGACGAGGTACGTCCGATGGTCGCCGAGGCGCTCGAAGAGGCAGCGACGACCGGTGGAGCGGATCACTACCAGCTGCAGCAGACGATCAGGCGCACCGTCGGGCGGTGGGTGGGTGGCCGATTCAACCGCCGGCCGATGATCATACCGATGGTGATCGAGTCGTAGCGGACCGTGCCCGTGGTCCGCCACGCCGGGTACTGGTGTGACGAAAGGTACCGATGTTCCGCTAGTAGCCTGCGGGCATGCCGACCCGCGCCGACCACGCCACCGCAACGCGTCGACCGGCCCCCTCCCGGCGTTCGAGCGCAGCGCGTTCGAGTAGCCGCCGGCCCACACCGAACCGGTTCGGGCTCGCACGCGGAATCGGCCGGATCTCCAGCGCCGCGTGGCTTGGGATGGCGCACCTGATCGGGGGCCTGGTCCGGCGGATCGGTACCAGTGCGAAGGACCTCGACCCCGCGCACCGTCGCGACGGTATCGGGCTGGCGTTGATCGGTGCCGCGATCGTCGTCGCGGCCGCGGTGTGGTGGCAGATCGACGGTGGGGTGGCGGGCGTCGTCCGCTCGGCGGTCTCCGGGACCGTGGGCGTGGCCGCGACCGTCGTACCGCCGCTGCTGGTGCTGCTCGGCATCCGGGCTATGCGCGACCCTGATCGCAGTGGGCCGGGTGCGCGGCAGCTGGTCGGGTGGACCGCTCTCACGTTGGGCGCACTCGGCCTGGTCCACGTCGCGGCCGGAATGCCGCGGTCGGTCGACGGAGCCGAAGCAATGCAGCAGGCGGGTGGTGCTATCGGCTTCGTCGCGTCGACGCTGCTGGCCGACCTGCTCACGGTGTGGGTGGCGACCCCGCTGCTGGCCCTGCTCACGGTCTACGGCCTGCTCGTCGTCACTGGCACACCCGTGCACACGCTGCCGGCGCGGGCAGGTGCCCTGCGCGACCGGTTCATCGGTCGCCGAGCATCGGCCGGCGACCCGAGCGAACCGCCGGACGACCGGCATCCGTACGACACACCCGTCATCGTCGACGAGCCGCCCCGGGAAGTGGCCGAGCGGGAGATCATCGACGACCCGACGTCACGGCGCGCGACCGGGGCTGGCGTCGCTCCGGTCGAGCCGCCGCCGCACACCCCGCTGCCACTGCGGATCGAGCAGTTAGCGCTGTCCGGCGACATCACCTACGCGCTGCCGTCTAGCGACGCGCTGCGCAGGGGCAGCCCACACCGTCCGCGCACGGCTGCGTCGGACCAGGTGGTGGACGCGCTGACCGCCGTGCTCGAGCAGTTCGAGATCGACGCACAGGTCACCGGCTACACGCGCGGACCCACCGTTACGCGGTACGAGGTGGAACTCGGCAACGCGGTGAAGGTCGAGCGGGTCACCGCACTGTCGAGGAACATTGCGTACGCCGTGGCCAGTGCAGACGTGCGCATCCTTTCGCCGATCCCCGGCAAGTCCGCGATCGGCATCGAGATCCCCAATACCGACAAAGAAACGGTGAGCCTGGGTGACGTGCTGCGCTCGCCGGTGGCTCGCCAGGACGACCACTCGCTCGTGGTCGGGCTCGGCAAGGACGTCGAGGGCGGTTTCGTCGTGGCGAACCTGGCGAAGATGCCGCACCTGCTCATCGCCGGCGCTACGGGCTCCGGCAAGTCCAGCTGCCTGAACTCGCTCATCACGTCGATCCTGATGCGATCCACACCCGACGAGGTGCGACTGGTCCTCGTCGATCCGAAGCGAGTGGAGCTAACGGCCTACGACGGCATCCCGCACCTCATTACGCCGATCATCACCAACCCGAAGAAGGCGGCCGAGGCACTGCAGTGGGTCGTGCGGGAGATGGACCTGCGCTACGACGACCTCGCGCAGCACGGCTTCCGGCACGTGGACGACTTCAACAAGGCGGTTCGAGCGGGCCGGGTGAGAGCGCTGCCCGGCAGCGAGCGGCAGATCGCGCAGTACCCCTACCTGCTCGTCGTGGTCGACGAGCTAGCGGACCTGATGATCGTCGCGCCGCGCGACGTCGAGGACGCCGTCGTGCGCATTACGCAGCTCGCCCGCGCGGCCGGCATTCACCTCGTGCTGGCCACCCAGCGACCGTCCGTCGACGTCGTGACCGGTCTCATCAAGGCCAACGTGCCGTCCCGGCTGGCCTTTGCGACGTCCTCGCTGGCGGACTCGCGGGTGATCCTCGACCAGCCAGGTGCGGAAAAGCTCGTCGGCCAGGGCGACGGCCTCTTCCTGCCGATGGGGGCGAGCAAGCCGATCCGCATCCAGGGCGCCTGGGTCACCGAGTCCGAGGTCCACACCGTGGTCCGCCATTGCAGGGAGCAGCTGGCGCCGTCGTACCGCGACGACGTCACCGCGCCGCAAGGCGGGCGGCGCGACGTCGACGACGACGTCGGCGACGATCTCGACCTGTTGTGCCAGGCAGTCGAGCTCGTGATCACCACCCAGTTCGGCTCGACCTCGATGCTGCAACGCAAGCTGCGGGTGGGATTCGCCAAGGCCGGCCGGCTGATGGACCTGATGGAAAGCCGCGGCATCGTGGGGCCGTCCGAGGGGTCGAAGGCGCGCGACGTGCTGGTGAAACCGGACGAGCTCGACGAGGTCCTCGACACGTTGCGCGGCACATAGCAGGAGCCTGACCCGGGGGCGGTCAATGGTTCGGCTTCGCCCTCCACAGGAGGAGCGACAGGTACGAGGCGCCGCCGCTGGCCGAACAACCCGCCCACTCGCGCAGCACCACTGCTGCGGGTGGCCGACTTGGGCTGCTGCAGTCCCGGACTGCGGGCACCGCTTGGACCAGCGGGCAAGCCGCGCGGCCAAGCGGCGCAGCTGGGCGTCACTGTGCTCTTGTCGACGCTGCTCGGGGTCGGTGAGCGGTTCGGGCAGCTGGCCGGGGTTTGGGTCCGGGTGCTCGTTGCGGGGAGCCGTGATACGGAACGCTGAGGATATGGCCGAGGTGCGCGTCGGGATCTCCGGATGGACGTACCCGCCGTGGCGTGGGGTGTTCTATCCGAAGGACCTGCCGCACCGGAAGGAACTGCAGTACGCGGCGAGCCGGATGAACAGTGTCGAGATAAACGGGTCGTTCTATTCGCTGCAGCGCCCGTCGAGCTATCGCAGCTGGTTCGCGGAGACGCCGCACGACTTCGTGTTCGCGGTGAAAGGCGGCCGGTTCATCACGCACATGAAGAAGCTCGCCGGTGTGGAGACGCCGCTCGCCAACTTCTTCGGATCCGGCGTGCTCGCGCTCGAGCACAAGCTCGGACCGCTGCTGTGGCAGTTGCCGCCGATGCTGCACTATGACGCCGACCGGCTGGCTGGCTTCTTGCGGCAGCTGCCGAGGAGCACCGGCGAGGCTGCGAAGCTCGCCGAACGGCACGACGCCCGGCTGCGGTACGGCGCGGTGACCACCACGGAGGACGACCGGCCACTGCGGCACGCGGTCGAGGTGCGCCACCGCAGCTACGAGACGCCGGAGTTCGTGCAGTTGCTGCGCCAGCACGACATCGCCCTGGTCGTTGCGGACAGTGCGGGCAGATGGCCGTTCCTGGAGGACGTCACCTCGGACTTCACTTACGTGCGGCTGCACGGGGCGCAGGAACTCTACGTCAGCGGATACGACGACGAGTCGCTGGACTGGTGGGCGGCCCGAGTGTGCGCGTGGACCGCCGGCATGTCGCCCGCGGACTCCCACCTGGCGGGCCCGCCGGCACCGCACGCGCGGGCCGGCCGGGACGTCTACGTGTACTTCGACAACGACGTCAAGGTGCGCGCACCGTTCGACGCCATGGCGCTGACGCGGCGGGTGGCTGCGCCCTAGGAGCCGTCAGCCCTCTCGCGGGATGTCGCCGCGCCAGGCACCGGTCTGCGCACCACGGGACTCGATGAACTCCTTGAAGTTCTCCATGTCCCGCTCGACGGCGCGGGCCACGAACCCAGCCTTCTCGCCTACCGTCTCGACGAAGCCCTCCGGCTCCATGTCGAGTTGCAGCATCACCCGGGTGGTGTTGTCGTCGATCTTGTGGAAGGTAACCACGCCCGCCTGGCGCACCTCACCGATGGCCCGCCAGGCAATGCGTTCCTCCGGGTGCTGTTCGGTAATCTCGGCGTCGAACTCCCGCTCCACGCCGGCGATCTCGACCTTCCAGTGCAGGTGCCGGTCGTCGAGCTGAGTGACCGACTCGACGTCGGACATGAACCGCGGGAATTCTTCGAACTGGGTCCACTGGTCGTACGCGGTGCGGATGGGGACGTTGACCTCGACGGACTTCTCGGCAGTGGCCACGAATCTCTCCTCTCCATTCCGGTCGGGCATTTTTACCCCGTCGGGCTGAAGCAAAACCCGGCCCCGTACCGGACCAGCAGGATGTGACGTGCCAGGCTGCGGCCATGGCAGAGCAGTCCGTCGCGATCGTCGCCTTGGGGTGCGCGCGCAACGACGTGGACTCCGAGGAGCTCGCCGGCCGGCTCGTTGCGGACGGCTTCCGGCTGGCCGACGACCCCAGTGAGGCCGCAGCGGTTCTCGTCAACACATGCGGGTTCGTCGAACAGGCAAAAAAAGACTCGATCGACGCCGTGCTTGCCGCGGCGGAACTTAAGGCCGGTGGGAGAACACGCGCCGTCGTGGTAGTCGGGTGCCTGGCCGAGCGCTACGGCGCGGTGCTCGCGGAGGAGCTTCCTGAGGCCGACGCGGTGCTGAGCTTCGACGACTACACGCACATCGGCGCTCGGCTGCGTGGGGTGTTTGCCGGCGAGCAGCCCACGCCGCACCGGCCTACGGACCGGCGCCGCCTGCTGCCGATCGCGCCGGCAGAACGTGGCCGGCCTGCGTCTGGGCCACCGCTGGTCCGGCGCCGGCTCGACGGCGGTCCGGTGGCACCGCTGAAGCTCGCCAGCGGCTGCGACCGGCGCTGCTCGTTCTGTGCCATCCCGCGCTTCCGCGGCGCATTCGTCTCGCGCCCGCCGAGTGAGGTCCTCGACGAGGCGCGCTGGCTCGCTGGCCAGGGAGTTCGCGAGTTGTTCTTGGTCAGCGAGAACACGACCTCTTATGGCAAGGACCTGGGCGAGCTGCGGCTGCTGGAGACGCTGCTGCCCGAGCTGACCATGATCGACGGTATCGAGCGGGTGCGGCTTTCGTACCTGCAGCCCGCGGAGCTACGACCGTCGCTCGTCGAGGTGCTCACTTCGGCGCCGGGCGTCACACCGTACTTCGACTTGTCGTTCCAGCACGCGAGCGGCACCGTGCTGCGGCGCATGCGCCGGTTCGGCGATGGCCCGCAGTTCTTGCAGCTGCTCGAGTCCATTCGGGACCGTCTGCCCGACGCGGGCATCCGCTCCAACGTCATCGTCGGGTTCCCCGGCGAGACTGAGGAGGACCTGGCGCAGCTGGAGTCGTTCCTCGTTACTGCGCGACTGGACGCAGTGGGCATCTTCGATTACTCCGACGAGGACGGAACGGAGGCAGCCGAGCTCACTGGAAAGGTGCCGCCGGAGACGATCGCCGATCGGGTCGAGCGGCTGACGGCACTGGTGGAGGAGCTGGTCGCTCAGCGCGCGGAGGACCGGATCGGCGCGCGAGTGGACGTGCTGGTCGAGTCCATCGAAGACGGGATTGTCCGCGGGAGGGCAGCGCACCAGGGCCCCGAGGTAGACGGCACCACCTCCGTCATCGGCACCAGTGCCGCCGTCGGCGAACTGGTCCGCGGTCGGGTCGTCGGGTCGTCGGGTATCGACCTCATCGCGGTGCCGTGAGACCGCGCCATCGCGTCGCACGGTCGCCGGCGCGGGGGGACTCCGTCAGCGGAGTGAAGCGATTTCCAGGAGTTGCTGGGCGCTGAGAGCGGCGCCGCGTGCTGCCGCCGCGCGATACTCCGGGCCGGCCAGACGACCGCGCAGCCAGGCACCTGTCTCTTCGTGGCTGGCCTGGTCGGTCCTCCAGACGGCTGCTCCGATCGAGCGCCGCACCCCTTCTGCCGCTCCGAACAACGTCGCACCACGTCCGGCGTCATCCCGAGCGGTGGCGGCCGCCGCCAGAGCCTCCAGTGCGCGGGCGACGCTCTCCCTGTTGTCGATCATCACCCCAGCCACCAGTGCCTCTTCCAGTGCCTCCTCCGCTGCGCTGGTGTTCCCTAGCGCCAGATACGCCTGACCGAGGTTTGTCAGCGCATTGCTGAGCAGGACGTCCGTGTGAATCGTGCGGGCGAGCATGACGCTCTGCGTCAGCGGGGCGACCGCGTCAGCGTGCCGCTTATGCAGCACCCGCGCGCCGCCGAGGGAGAACAACGCGAAGGTCAACCACCAGGTGTCGTCGAGCGCGCGGAACTCGTCGACCGCGCTTTGCAGCAAGTCGTCGCCGTTGTCGGACGTCGCCGCGGCGATAACACCCAGCGGTATCTTCGCCGTCGCCACGCCGCGGCGATCGTCAGATCCCGCGTACAGCTTCATGGCCCGCCGAAGCGACGGAGCAGCCTGGTCGTAGTCGCCCTTCCCGAAGGTCAGCAAGCCAAGAACGAGTCTCGCGTGGGCGCGGTCCGGTTCAGTAATTGAATGCTCGTCGACGAGAACCCGCTGCATTGCCTCGATGCCTTCGCTGAACAAGCTGCGAATCCACCACACGGGCCAGAGCGCGAGCCCGAGGCGTGCTACGCGTGCGGGCGCTCCGACATCGAACAACCGCGCAACGGTGACGCGATAGTTGTCCTGATCTGCGAGGTGCCTCTCGGCGACCTCTTTCCCCTGTCCTCGGCGAACGTTCTCTGTGTCGGACAGCGCCAGTTGCTCGTAGTACTCCGCGTGAGCGTCGCGCAGTCGCTCGGACTCACCCGTCGACGCCAGCTGCTGGGCCGCGAATTCGCGGACGACCCGCAGCATGCTGAATCTCGGCTGTCCGTGGAGCGGGTCATCTGCACGAACCAAACTCTTGTCGACGAGCAGCGCCAAGCCGTCGAGGACGTCCCGGACCGCGTCGTCTGTACAGACCGATTCGGCGGCATCGAGGGCCAATCCTGCCGCGAACACGCTGAGCCGCTCGAACAGTCGCTTTTCGGAGTCGTCGAGCAGGTCGTAGCTCCAGCGGATCGTCGCGTCGAGTGTCTGGTGGCGGGCTGGGCGGTCGCGCAGACCACCGGCCAGGATCGAAAGGCCACGACCCAGACGCCGCAGCAACTCCACCGGACCCAGCACGCTTGCGCGTGCGGCGGCGAGCTCAATCGCCAGCGGAAGGCTGTCCAGCCGCCGGCAGATCTGTCCGATCGCCTCGAGCTCCTGCTCGTCCAGCCTCAGTCGAGCTCCCGCCGCGACAGCGCGATCGAGGAACAGCTGGACCGCATCCGACTGGCGAGTGGCGTCGACCGATGCGTGATCGCTAGGCATCGCGAGCGGCTCTACGGTGAAGACGCGTTCTCCGGTAAGGCGGAGCCGCTCCCGGCTGGTAACGAGAAACGTCACGTTCCTGGTGCGGTCGAGCAATTGTGATAACACCGACGTGCCGTCGATGACGTGCTCGAAGTTGTCGAGCACTAGCAGCGTTTGCTGCGAGTCGAGATGCTGAGCGACCACGTCCACGAGTTGACCCGCCGACGTCTCGGCCACCCCGAGGGCGGACGCGATGGCAGGCGCGACCAGCTCCGCAGCGGAGATGTGCTCGAGGGCTGCGAATGCTGCGCCGTCGAAGTCGGGCTGCGCCACTGCCGCGACCTGTAGGGCGAGCCTCGTCTTGCCGATCCCGCCGGGTCCTACGACCGTGACCAGTCGCACCGTGTCGTCGGTGATCAGGCCCCGCAGCTCGTGGATGTCCTGATCCCGCCCGACGAACCGAGAGGCGGGAAGGGGCAACGTCCAGCGGCGAGCCCACGCCTGCGAGGGTGCGCTCGCCGTGGCTTCGAAGCGCTCGCTCAGCAGTACCGCGAGGTCGTCGGCAACGAGCGAGCGAAGTTCGTCCGCCCCGGCATAGGTCCGGTAGGACAGGCCATCGGACTGGATGCCCTGCAGCATTTCCGACAGCCGCGGATCTCGCTCTGGCGCGGGCGACTGGACGTACACAAGCTTCGGCTTGCCGCTGGCCGCTCGATACTCGTCCTCCAGGCCGGAAACCTGCTGGCCGGGCGCGACCCATCCGTACTGCTGGCCATAGATCCCGACGAAGACATCACTCTGCTCGAGATATGCGAGGTAGAGCTCCCGTGGTGGATACGGCCGTGCGCCGAGCTCGAACAACACCGGAGTAAGGCGAAGCCCGTCGATGGCCGCCTTCGCGGCGGCTCGCTCGGCGGCCAACTCCTTCATCGTGGAGCTGATGAAGACGCGAACCCGCTGATCCGGTGTGCGGATCGCGGTCATGTCATGCTGGTGCATTCCGCCCGCATATCGGCCCCGCATATCGGCGTGGTGAATCTCGAGTGCCCTCCATTCACCAGGGTAGACGCCACGGTTCGCCGTCCGTGATAGTTCTCCGGATGCCTGTTGGTCTCGACCACCGGGATGCGGAGCAGCCGGCGGGACATGGACAAACGACCGGTCCGACGGCTGCACCCCATCGGAGCCGATCAGCAGGCTTGCGCTGAGTACTTCTGGGCCAGAGGGGGAGGTTGTCCCGCGTGTCGTAGAAGTTGTGGTGGCGGTCCCCCGCTCGAGACCCGCCGTCTGGTTGGTGTCGGGCGTCCTGCCAAGAACTCCGACGAGAAGGGGACCGCCGTGAGCAAGACCTATCAGCAGAACGCGACGCCGACGAGCGGCACTGCCGGGGTGGTGGTGCCGGATGCGGTGAGTGTCGCGATGAGCGAGCTTGTCGGGCAGCTGCGGGAGGGCCTGCTCGCTCTGGCCGTCGGTGCGGGCCTGCAGGTGATGGATGCGCTGATGGCCGAGGGGGTGACCGCGCTGGTCGGGCCGAAGGGCAGGCACGACCCGGACCGGACCAAGGTGCGGCACGGCACCGAGGCCGGGTCGGTGGTGTTGGGCGGCCGACGGGTGCCGGTGCAGCGGCCGCGGGTGCGCACCGCTGACGGGGCCGGCGAAGTGCCGGTGCCGGCCTACCAGCTGTTTCGGGCACCCATCTGCTGACCGAGCTGGCGCTAGAACGGATGCTGGCGAAGTTGTCGACCCGCCGGTATGCGACCGGCCTGGAGCCGGTCGGCGCCGAGGTCGTGGTGCGGGCCAGCGGAACGAGCAAGTCGGCGATCAGCCGCCGGTTTGTCGCCGGCGCCGAACGCGCGCTGGAGCAGTTGATGAGCGCCGACCTGACTGGGCTGGACCTGGTCGCGCTGATGCTCGACGGGGTGAACTTCGCCGAGCACTGCTGCGTGGTCGCGCTCGGCATCGACATCACCGGCAGCAAGCACCCGCTCGCCGTCGTCGAAGGGTCGACCGAGAACGCGACGTTGGAACCGGATCTGCTCGCCGGGCTGCGGGAGCGCGGGCTGGACACGTCCCGGCCGATCCTGGTCGTCATCGACGGGGCCAAGGCGCCGCGCCGCGCCGTCCGTGACGTGTTCAACCACCCAGTAATCCAGCGCTGCCAGCTGCACAAGATCCGCAACGTCCGGGATCGGCTGCCGCAGCGGCTGCGCGGTCGTCAAGGCACGGATGCGCACCGCGTATAACGCCGCCTTCGCAGTCGACGCGGAAAGCCAGCTCCGGCGTGCTGGCCGCCGAGCTGGACAAGACCCACCCGGCGCGGCCACCTCGCTGCGCGAAGGGCGGTCCACCAACGCGATCGAGTCGATGATCTCCATCAGCGGCGACCACGCGGCCAACGTAAAACGCTGGCGCGACGGAACGCGCTGGGCTGGTGCGCCGCCGGCATCATAGAAGCCGGCAAGCAATAGAACTCGGGACAACCTCCGGAGGGGTTTCATGTCGCCAGATTCGATCCGCGTAGCGGCGATCATCTTGATTATCATCCCCACCGTAGAGCTCGGTGGCGCCGCGCTGCTGCAGATGATCGCGCGGCGCGATCCGGGATACCTGGACAATCCAGTGCGCCGCTATCTGTTTCGCGCCGGGCACGCGCACGCTGGCGTCTGGCTAATCTTTGCGCTGGTCGGATTGCTGTACGTGGACCAAGCCGAGCTGTCCGACACGCTGAAGCAGCTGGTCCGGTGGGCATTCGCAGCGGGGCCGATTCTGATGCCGTTGGGGTTCTTCTTGTCAGTGGTCTCCCCGCGTGCTGAGCGGCCGAACCGGGTCCTATCCTTCGTCGTCCTCGGCGCTCTTTCGCTCGCATTCGCCACCGTCACGCTTGGCATCGGCTTGCTCCGCGGCTGACCCAGCCCGGTCGAGCCGCTGTCGACTCCCTACTGCCGGCAAACGCGACCGGGTACGTTGAATTCCCGGCAGATCGTCGCGGACGTCGAGCGGTGGGTTCGTCGGCCGCCACGAGAGCCGTCCACGGTGGCAGGGCTAGGTGGCTCATGACGAGACTGGGCACCGTGCGGAACGTGCCCAACGGGCTGACCGTGCTGCGTCTGCTGCTCGTCCCGCTGCTCGGCTGGCTCCTGCTTCGCCATGGCGGGGACGACCCGGCGTCGCGCATCGGCGCGTTCCTGACGTTCGCCGTCGGTCTGGTCACCGACCGGATCGACGGCGAGCTCGCGCGGCGGTACGGCCAGGTCACCGATTTCGGCAAGATCGCTGATCCGATAGTGGACAAGGCGCTGACCGGCACCGCGTTCGTCGGGTTGTCGATGCTGGGCGAGCTGCCGTGGTGGGTGACCGCACTGGTACTGGTGCGCGAGATCGGCGTGACCGGGCTGCGGCTCGCCGTGTTGCGGCGCGCGGTGGTCATGCCCGCCGGCCGTGGCGGCAAGGTAAAGACCGTGCTGCAAGGCTTGGCGTTGGGGCTGTACCTGTTACCGCTGCCCGCGTGGGCGCATCCGGTCGAGGTCGTCACCATGGCGGCCGCCGTCCTGATAACCGTGCTCACTGGGGTGGATTACGTTGCGCAGGCGGTCCGGCAGCGGGCGGCCGCGGCGTCGGGGCCTCCCGCCGGTCACGGCGGGGTTGCCGGGTGAGGACGCCGGCCGCCGACACCGTGGCGATCGTTCTCGTCGGCGACGAACTGCTGTCAGGCCACACTGCGGACCGCAACGGGAGCTGGCTCGGCCGCACCCTGACCGATGCCGGGCTGCGGGTCATCGGCATCACCGTGTCGCCGGACAACCCGTTCGCAGTCGTGCGGGTGATGCAGCGCGCACTGGAGGACGCCGCCGCGGTGGTCGTCACCGGTGGCCTTGGGCCGACCAGCGACGACGTGACCAGGCCGGCGCTGGCAGGGCTCCGCGCAGGGCCACAACGGCAGCTGACCAACCGGGTGGGCACGGAACCGGGCGTGGTGCTGGACACCGACGGCGGGATGGTCTACGCGGTGCCCGGCGTACCGGCCGAGATGCGGACCATGGTCACCGAGCAGGTGCTGCCGCGACTGCTGGCCGCCGCCGGCGCCCTGCCGCCACGAGCGACCCGGTCTCTCACCGTGGTGGGGGTGCGGGAGACCGAGGTCGCCGAGCGACTGCACCCACTGCTCACGACGCTGTCGGAGAAATGCACGGTGTCGTACCTGCCCCGGCCGGCCGAAGTGCACGTGGTGTTCCGGCTCACCGGTGACGAGGCCGAGACGAGTGCCGCAGCGGCCGTGCAAGCCGCCGGTGAATTGTTGGGCGACTTCGTGGCAGCCGTGGACCAGCGAATCGAGGAGTCGCTCGTAACGGCGCTGCGCGCTCGTGGTGTCACCGTCGCGACGGCGGAATCACTGACCGGAGGCCTGCTGGCGGCCGGGTTGGTATCGGTACCGGGCGCATCCGACGTGTTCCGTGGAGGGGTCGTGGCGTATGCCAGGGACCTCAAGGCCGAGCTGGCCGGAGTGCCGCGCGCTGTGCTGGACCGGAACGGCACGGTCGCTGCGGGCACGGCGGCGGCCATGGCCGACGGCGTCCGCCGCCGATGTCACAGCGTGTTCGGCGTCGCCACCACGGGCGTCGCGGGGCCGGACCCGCACGACGGCCATCCGCCCGGCACCTTCCACGTCGCAGTGTCGGCGGCCGCCGGCCAGCGGGTGATCTCCTACCGGCCGACCGTCACCCGGGACAGGGACACCGTGCGCCGGCTCGCCGTCGTGCACGCGCTGGATCTGCTGCGCCGGACCGTGCACGGGCTGGGACGGGCGCGCGGGGAATCCGAGCAGCCGGCCGCGCGTTGACCGGTCATCCGGAAGGTCTCGGGTACCGTCGCTGCGCCGAGGTACCGTGGAGGCGGAGAACAGTGGCGGCGTCGTTCGAGGGGAGTGGCCGGTGGTTCTCGTCAGACGCCTGATCGGCGACGTTCTTCGTCGCCAACGGGTCGCACAGGGCCGCACCCTGCGCGAGGTCTCGGCAGCCGCCCGGGTCAGCCTGGGATACCTGTCAGAGGTAGAGCGCGGCCGTAAGGAAGCATCCTCCGAGCTCCTCGCCGCCATCTGCCAGGCCCTCGACCTGCCGTTGTCCGAGGTCCTCCGCGAAGTGAGCGACGAGATGTCGCGGGTGGAGGCCGCAGCGGTGGGCGCGCTCACCCAGCTACGCGCACCTCGAGCGGACCGCGACTTGGCCGCCGTCGGCTAACCCGGGCCGGGCGCTCCGGCCCGCAGCCGCAGGCCGCGCGGGGTCACGGAGAAGCCGGCCGCAGTCAACGCGTCGGCGAGCGGCCGTCCGGTGACCGGCTCACCGTCGGCGCGCTCGACCCGCAACACGCCGAGCGCGCCGTCGCGGACCGCGAGCACCAGCGCATCCGCAGCCGCCCGCAGCCGGTCGGCGTCGTCGGACCAGGACAGCAACGTACGTCCGCCTCGCTCCACGTAGAGCACCAGCTCGCCGTCTACCAGGACCACTAGTGCGCCGGCCTTCCGGCCGGGCCGGTGGCCCTCCCGCTCCGGCCACGGCATTGCGGCCCCGTACGGGTTCGCCGGGTCGGTGGCGGCGAGCACCAGCGCGGGAACCGACTCCCGACGCGGCGCGGTGTCGGCGAAGCTGCGCAGCCGGTCCACCGCCCCAACCGAGGCGAACTGCGCGGCACCGAGCCCGGCGACGAAGTACCCCCGGCGCGCCCGGCCGGCCTCCTCGAACGCGGAGAGCACCCGGTACGCGGCGGCGAACCCCCCGGGGATCCGCTCGGCGACCACCGCACCCCGAGTCACGACGCCGTGCCGGTCCAGCAGCCCCTCCGCCGCGGCGTGTGCCCGCCGGGTGGTGTCGCCTTCCCGCTCGGGGAGCACCGACCAGCGCCCGGCAGCCACCGGCGGGCC
>JACVRX010000015.1 GCA_014534205.1 Jiangellaceae bacterium | reverse complement strand
CTCGAAGGAGGCGGGCGTGCAGCCGGTGATGTCGTTGCCGATCTCGTCGAGCGTATATCCCACCGCCAGCTTTGCCGCGACACGGGCGATCGGAAAGCCGGTCGCCTTGGAGGCAAGTGCCGACGACCGGCTGACCCGCGGGTTCATCTCGATCACGACCAGCCGGCCGTCACGTGGGTTGATCGCGAACTGGATGTTGCACCCACCGGTGTCGACGCCGACCGCCCGGATGATCCCGATGGAGAGGTCACGCATCCGCTGGTATTCGCGGTCGGTGAGCGTCATCGCGGGTGCCACGGTCACCGAGTCGCCGGTGTGGACGCCCATCGGATCGACGTTCTCGATCGAGCAGACCACGACGACGTTGTCGGCGCGGTCGCGCATGACTTCTAGCTCGTACTCCTTCCAGCCCAGCACCGACTCCTCGAGCAGCACCTCGGCTGTCGGCGAGGCGGCGAGCCCGGCGCCCCCGATCCGGCGCAGGTCGTCCTCGTCGAATGCCATGCCGGAGCCCGCCCCACCCATGGTGAACGACGGACGGATGACGACCGGATACCCGAGGACGCCGACCGCCGCGAGGCATTCGTCGATGGACTGGCAGATCTGCGAGCGGGCAACCTCCCCGCCGACGGTGGTTACCACCCTTTTGAACGACTCGCGGTTCTCCCCGCGCTCGATCGCCTCGACGGACGCGCCGATCAGCTCGACCCCGTACTTCTCCAGAACACCGCGCTGGTGCAGCGCCATCGCGGTGTTGAGCGCGGTCTGCCCGCCGAGTGTGGCGAGCAGCGCGTCAGGACGCTCGATCTCGATGACCCGCTCGACGAACTCGGGTGTGATCGGCTCGACGTAGGTGGCGTGGGCGAACTCCGGGTCGGTCATGATGGTTGCCGGGTTGCTGTTGACCAGGACGATCCGCAGTCCCTCCTGCTCGAGCACCCGGCACGCCTGGGTGCCCGAGTAGTCGAACTCGCAGGCCTGGCCGATCACGATCGGACCTGACCCGATCACCAACACCGACTCGATGTCGGTCCGCCGCGGCATCAGCGGGCCGTCTTCATCAACTCGACGAAACGGTCGAACAGGTACCCGGCGTCGTGCGGGCCGGCCGCCGCCTCCGGGTGGTACTGCACCGAGAAGGCCGTGGTCCGCCCATCTTCGCCGCGCAACCGCAGGCCCTCGACGACGTCGTCGTTCAGGCAGACGTGGCTCACCGCGGCGGTGCCGAACGGCGTCGCGGTCGGCCGGTCGAGCGGTGCGTCGACGGCAAAGCCGTGGTTGTGCGAGGTGATCTCGACCTTGCCGGTCACGCGGTCCTGGACCGGGACGTTGATGCCGCGATGGCCGTAGCGCAGCTTGTAGGTGCCGAAACCCAGTGCCCGGCCGAAGATCTGACTGCCGAAGCAAATGCCGAAGAACGGTAGCCGCCGCTCCAGCGCCGCACGCAGCACCGCGACCGGGTGGTCCGCGGTGGCCGGGTCGCCGGGGCCGTTGGACATGAACAACCCGTCCGGTCGGACCGCCAGCACGTCGTCGATCGACGACCACGCGGGCAACACCTGCGTCTGCACCCCGCGCTCGGCCAGCCGGCGCGGAGTCATCGCCTTGATGCCGAGGTCGAGCGCCGCGACAGTGCACCGCCGCTTGCCGTGCGCTGGCACGACGTACGACTCGCGGGTGCTGACGTCGTTGACCAGATTCGCGCCCTCCATCGGCGGCGACGCGAGGACCCGCTCGAGCAGCGCGTCAGGCGAGCGCTCGACCGTGGAGATGCCGACCCGCATCGCGCCGCGCTCGCGGATGTGCCGGGTCAGCGCGCGCGTGTCGACCGCGCTGATGCCGACGACGCCGTGGCGGGCCAGTTCCTCGTCCAGCGTGCGGGTCGAGCGCCACGACGACGGCAGCCGCGCCGGGTCACGCACCACGTAGCCGGCGACCCAGACCCGTGTGGACTCCGGGTCTTCGTCGTTCACGCCGGTGTTCCCGATGTGCGGAGCGGTCTGGATGACCACCTGGCGGTGGTACGACGGGTCGGTGAGCGTCTCCTGGTAGCCGGTCATGCCGGTGGCGAACACTGCCTCGCCGAACGTCTCGCCCGATGCGCCATACGAGTCGCCGCGGAACGCCCGGCCGTCCTCCAGCACGAGCAGCGCGGGCGCAAAGGTCACGCGAGCTTCCCGTCCAGAACGGTGGGGCGGCCGCGCAGGAACGTCGCGACGACCCGGCCCGGCAACGTCATTCCCTCGTACGGCGTGTTGCGCGACAGCGACGCGAGCTCGCGGGAGTCGATCACCCGGCTCGCCGCCGGGTCGACCAGCACCAGGTTCGCCGACTCCCCCGCAGCGAGCGGACGGCCGTGGCTTCCGTCGCAGCGGCCGATCCGGGCCGGCCGGGCCGACATCCGGTCGGCGACACCGGCCCAGTCCAGTAGCCCGGTGTCGACCATGGTCTCCTGCACGACCGACAGCGCGGTCTCCAGGCCGAGCATGCCGAACGCCGCGGCGTCCCACTCGCAGTCCTTGTCCTCGACCGGGTGCGGGGCGTGGTCGGTCGCCACGGCATCGATGGTGCCGTCGGCCAGCCCGACGCGCAGCGCGGCGACGTCGTCGGCTCTCCGCAGCGGCGGGTTCACCTTGTAACGCGGGTCGTAGGTGGCGGCGAGGTCCTCGGTGAGCGCCAGGTGATGCGGCGTCACCTCGGCGGTCACCGGAAAGCCGCGCTCCTTGGCCAGCCGGATGATCTCCACAGAGCCACGAGTGGAGACATGGCAGACGTGCAGCCGGGACTGGACGTGCGCCGCGAGCAGCACGTCGCGGGCGACGATCGCCTCCTCGGCGACGCTCGGCCAGCCGCGCAACCCGAGCCGGCCGGCGAGCTCGCCCTCGTTCATCTGGGCGCCCTCTGTCAGTCGCGGCTCTTGCGCGTGCTGGGCGATCACGCCGTCGAACGCCTTGACGTACTCCAGCGCGCGGCGCATGAGCACGGCGTCGGACACGCACCTGCCGTCGTCCGAGAACACCCGCACGGTCGCGGCCGAGTCGGTCATGGCACCCAGCTCGGCGAGCCGCTCGCCGGCCAGATCCATCGTCACCGCCCCGACCGGGCGCACGTCCGCGTACCCGGCCTCGCGGCCGAGCCGCCACACCTGCTCGACGACGCCCGCGGTGTCGGCGACCGGGTCGGTGTTGGCCATCGCATGCACAGCGGTGAAGCCGCCCAGCGCCGCGGCTTGGGTGCCGGTCTCGACCGTCTCGGCGTCTTCCCGCCCGGGCTCGCGCAGATGCGTGTGCAAGTCGACCAGCCCGGGCAGCGCAAGCAGCCCGTCGGCATCGGTGACGGTGGCGCCCCGGGAGCTGATTCGCCTTCCGACGTCCGCGATCCGCTCGTCGTCGAGCAGCAGGTCGGTCGGCTCGCCGCCCAGCACCCGGGCGCCGCGGATCAGCCAGCTCACTCGCGACCTCCGGCGAGGAGCAGGTAGAGCACGGCCATCCGGACATAGACGCCGTTGGTGACCTGCTCGACGATAACCGACCGGTCGCTGTCGGCGACCTCGGCGGTGATCTCCATCCCGCGGTTCATCGGGCCTGGGTGCAGGACGACCGCATCGTCCGGCAGCAGGGCGAAACGTCTGGCGTCCAGCCCGTAGCGGCGGCTGTACTCGCGTGCCGACGGGAAGAACGCGGCGTTCATCCGCTCCCGCTGGACCCGCAGCATCATCACGGCATCGGCCTTGACCAGCACGGAGTCCAGGTCGTAAGACGTCTGGCACGGCCAGTGCTCGACCCCAACCGGCAGCAGGGTGGGCGGGGCGACGAGCGTCACCTCGGCGCCCAGGGTCGCGAGCAGCAGCACATTGCTGCGGGCCACCCGGCTGTGCAGCACGTCGCCGACGATCGTGATTCGCCGGCCGTCGACCGAGCCGAGGTGCTTGCGGAGCGTATAGGCGTCCAGGATGGCCTGGGTCGGGTGTTCGTGCGTACCGTCGCCCGCGTTCACGACGCTGGAGCGGATCCAACCCGAGTACGCCAACCGGTGCGGCGCCCCGCTGGCCCAGTGCCGGACCACGACGCAGTCGGCGCCCATCGCCTCGAGCGTCAGCGCGGTGTCCTTGAGGCTCTCCCCCTTCGAGACGCTGGAGCCCTTGGCCGAGAAGTTGACGACGTCGGCGGACAGCCGCTTCGCGGCCAGCTCGAACGACGTCCGGGTCCTGGTGGAGTCCTCGAAGAACAGGTTGACCACGGCCCGCCCACGCAGTGTGGGCAGCTTCTTGACCGAACGCCCTTCGGTGAGTTGGGCCATCTCCGCGGACGTGTCCAGGACGAGGATCGCGTCGTCGCGGCTGAGATCCGCGGCCGAGAGCAGGTGGTCTTTCACGGCTGCTCCTCCGCGATGACCACCGCGTCGCGCCCGTCGACCTCCTGAAGCATCACCTTGACGCTCTCCCGCATCGATGTCGGCAGGTTCTTGCCGACGTGGTCGGCGCGGATCGGCAGCTCCCGGTGGCCTCGGTCGACCAGCACCGCGAGCCGGACCGCTCTCGGACGGCCGACGTCCTCCACCGCGGTGAGGGCGGCCCGGATGGTGCGGCCGGAGAACAGCACATCGTCGACCAGTACGACGACCCTCCCGTCCACTCCGCCGGCCGGAATGTCGGTGTGCTCCAGCGCCCGGGCTGGGCGCAGCCGCAGGTCGTCGCGGTACATCGTGACGTCGAGCGAGCCGGCGGGCACCGATACGCCTTCAGCGTCTGCGATGCACGCGGCGAACCGGTGTGCGAGCGGCACGCCGCGCGTCGGGATGCCGAGGACGACGAGGTCGTCCGCGCCCTTGTTGCGCTCAACGATCTCGTGCGCGATGCGGGTGAGCGCCCGAGCGATGTCGCGCTCATCGAGAACTTGGCGACCGCCGAACTCGGCCGCGAGGCGCTCGTGCTGCGCCGGTGTGCTCATGTGCTGCAGACCTCCTTCCCCGCCTCGCGGGACGGGCTTAAAGGATGTCGACTCGTCCGCCGCAGCCTACCAAGTAACGGTTCCCGGAATGACCACGTTCACCACCCGTGCCCGTACATCACCAGGCCTACCGGCCTGGTGATGTTCGGACACGCCTGGTGATCGCCTGGGCTGTCGGAACTGGATGCTCAGGAGCATCGGCTCGAAGTGAGCGAACACGTCTGCGGCAGCGGCGCTTACTTCGGTCAGCCGAGCCCAGGCCCATCGTGATGGCCATGGTCGCCCGCCGCGCCGGGTTCAGTACCAGACGGCTCCGAGCCTGGTGCCCGGTCGGACCGGGATCGGCTCAGCGACATCGCGAGCGATCCGGTCGCCAGTCCAGGCAGCGGCGGCGGCGTCGAGGACGTCATCGAGCGGAGCGCGGCCGGCCTCGGTGAGGCCATCGAGTTCGATGCCGTGTCGATGAAGCAATGCGACCCGCTGTAATGCACCACCGGCCGATTTCTTCCGGTGAGCGAGCGGCCGGCCCTCGTTCATGGCTCGGAACGACACTTCCGGATGCACCTCATGGATGCGCTTGTCCCGCTCAGCTAGTTCCGTGACGTGAATGATCCTCCGACCCAGCGCGTGCGCCTGCGCTGTAACCCCCAGGCCGGGACCGAACGGCTCCTCAAGCACCGCGCGGGACGGAGTGGCGAAGACGGTGCTCGCCGCGCCGGCGAGGTAGGTGCGCAGTTGTCGGTCGACCTCTCACGGTCCATAGCCGATCGGGACGTCGATTGCAACGACCTGCACGTCGTCTAGCTGCTCGAATCCGGTTGTGATTGACGAGAGCAGGCAGTCAGCTACGAATCGGCCGCCCTCCAGCACGATGACGACCCAGCCACCCTTGGTTCCGTCGATCCCGGCAACCCGTCTGGGGGGCATCTGGTGGTCAGCGGCTGAGGCTGGGCTTCAGCTCAGCGATCCGCGCGAGCAGCCCGTTGACAAAGCCAGGCGACGCGTCGGTCGAGAGCTCACGCGCGAGCGACACCGCCTCGCTGATCGCGACCGGATCCGGGACATCGTCCCGATAGATGATCTCGAAGGCACCGATCCGCAATAGGTTGCGGTCGACCGCCGGCATCCGGTCCAGCGTCCAGCCGACGGCATACGTGGTCAGCAGCTCGTCAATGCGCTCGCGATGGGCCATCACGCCCTCCACGAGCGCCACGGCATAGTCCGACAACGGCGGATCTGCAGCCGCGATACGCCGTGCGAGTGTCGCGCCGGTTGGCAGCCCCTGCATCTCGGACTCGTAGAGGACGTCGAGCGCCCGTTTGCGGGCTTTGGTACGTGCGGGCACATCAGCTCCGTCGGCTCGGCCCGGTCACGCGCGGCCGAGGTACGAGCCGTCGCGGGTGTCGACCTTGACCTTCTCGCCGGCTGTGACGAACAACGGCACCGCGATCTCGTAGCTGGTCTCCAGCCGGGCCGGCTTGGTGCCGCCGGTAGAGCGGTCGCCCTGCAGCCCCGGTTCGGTGTACTCGATCGTCAGCACCACGGCCGCGGGCAACTCCACGAACAGCGGTACTCCGTCGTGTAGGCCAACGATCGCCGTCTGGCTCTCCAGCAGGAAGTGCGCCGCGTCGCCCACGGTCGCCTCGGTCACGTGGATCTGCTCGTACGACGACAGGTCCATGAAGACGAAGTCCGACCCATCCCGGTACAAGTACTGCATCTCGCGCCGGTCGACGTTGGCAGTGTCGACCCGGACGCCGGCGTTGAACGTCTTGTCGACGACCTTGCCGGACAGCACGTTCTTGAGCTTGGTACGCACGAACGCGCCGCCCTTGCCGGGTTTTACATGCTGGAACTCGACGACGGTCCAGAGCTGGCCGTCGAGGTTCAGGACGAGGCCGTTCCTGAGGTCGTTCGTCGTGGCCACGGTTCGCGCGCCTTCGCGTCGGGTCGCCGTCGACGCCTGGTCAGGCGTCGAGGACGAGCAGGTCCTTGGTCGTATTCGTGAGCAGCTCCGGGCGTTCGGCCTCGCGGACGACGAGCGTGTCCTCGATCCGGACGCCACCGCGTCCCGGCAAGTAGATTCCGGGCTCGACGGTGACGGGCATGCGGTCGCCTAGTGTACCGGGCGCGGAGTATCCGATCGTGGGCGCCTCGTGGACCTCCAGCCCGATGCCGTGGCCGGTTCCGTGTCCGAAATGCTGGCCGTAACCAGCCGCTTCGATGACCTCGCGGGCCGCGTGGTCGACTGTGACGCACTCCGCACCGACTACGAGCGCCTCCCGTCCGGCCCGCTGAGCGGTGGCAACGAGGTCGTAGATTTCCTGCTGCCAGCCGTCGGGCTCCGCTCCGACCACCGACGTGCGGGTGCAGTCGGCCTGGTAGCCGCGGAAGGACGCGCCAAAGTCGATCTTGAGCAGATCACCACGGCGGATTGTCCGGTCGGTCGGCCGGTGGTGCGGCACGCCGCTGTGCGGGCCGGAGGCGACAATCGTCTCGAACGCGACGCCGTCGGCGCCGTGTTCGTACATCCGCCACTCCAGCTCGCGGGCGACGGCCTTCTCGGTCCGGCCGAGCAGCCTCCCACCGGCCCACAGGTCGACGAGGGCCTCGGAGGAGATCCCGCATGCCTGCCTGATGAGTGCCAGCTCCTGCTCCTCCTTCACCGCCCGCAGCTTCTCTACCGCGCGGTCAAGGTGCACCAGCTCCGCAGTCTCGGCGGCTTTGTGGATCACGCCCGCTGTGGCCAGGGTGACGTCGTGCTCCTCCACGCCCAGTCGATGGACGCCGTCGGACGCAGCTCGGGCGGCCAACGTCGCGACCACCGACCGTTCTTTCACCACCTCCACGTCGGGGGCGACTGCGACCGCCGCGGTGTAGTACCGGCCATCCGTCGCCAGCACGGCGCGGCCGTCGGCGTGGATGAGCAGCGCCGCGTTGCTGCTCGCCAGCCCGGTGAGGTAGCGGACGTTTACCAGCCGAGTGATCAGTGCGGCGTCCGCGCCGGCCGCCACGGCTGCGGTGGCGAGCCGGTTCCGGCGCTGGGCGTGCTCCTCGGGCATGCCGCGACAGTACTGAACCCGGTCAGGGGCGCGCCCTCTCGCCGCCTGGTATCCATCACCAGGCAAGTACGTTCATCACCAGGCGTGCAGGCCTGGTGATGTACGCGCAGGGGTGGTGAACGTGGTCATTCCAGAGCGTTATTGGGACGGCGCCGCGAGGTCGGCGTACGCGGCGGCAAGGAGTTCGGGGTCCGGGTCGGTCAGCGTGCCGGGCTTGCCTAGGCCGTGCAGGACGACGAACCGCAGCCGGGCGCCGCGGGCCTTCTTGTCGACCCGCATGGCCGCGAGCAGGCGCGGCCAGGCGGCCGCGTCGTATGTCGTGGGCAGGCCGAGCGACGACAGCACGGAGCGGTGCCGGTCCGCGGTGGCGTCGTCCAGGCCGGCGGCCAGCCGGCTCAGCTCCGCGGCGAACACCAGCCCGATCGCGACCGCGGCGCCGTGCCGCCATCGGTAGTGCTCGACGCGCTCGAGGGCGTGGCCCAAGGTGTGTCCGTAGTTGAGCACCTCGCGGGGCCCGGCCTCGCGCAGGTCGCGGGACACGACGTCCGCCTTCACCCGCACCGACCGCTCGACCAGTTCCTGCACGTCCGGCCCGTCCGGGCGGGCGGCAGCGGCCGGATCACGCTCGACGATCTCGAGGATTTCCGGGTCGGCGATGAACCCGTACTTGACCACTTCGGCCAGGCCGGCGACGTGGTCGTTGAGAGGCAGCGTCCTGAGCGCCTCCAGGTCGCAGAGCACACCGGCCGGCGGCGCGAACGCACCGACCAGGTTCTTCCCCTCGGCGGTGTTGATGCCGGTCTTGCCGCCGATGGCGGCATCGACCATGCCGAGCAACGTGGTAGGCACGAAGACGGTCCGCACACCACGCAGCCAGGTGGCCCCGACGAACCCGGCCAGGTCGGTGGTGGCACCACCGCCGACGCCGACTATCGCGTCCGACCGGGTCAGCCCGATCCGGCCCAGTACCGACCAGCAGAAAGCGGCAACCTCCGCTGTCTTGGCGTCCTCCGCATCGGGCACCTCGACCGTATGCGCGGCGTAGCCCTGCGCAGCGAGGTCGTCCCGGATGGCCTCCGCCGTCGGGCGCAACGCCCGCGGGTGGATGACCGCCACAGTACTCGCCGCCGCACCGACCAGGGCCGGCAGCTCGCCCAGCAGGCCACGGCCGACAACCACTTGGTAGGGCTGCTCGCCTTCTACGGCGACCCGGGTCGGCTCACCGGACACCGACCAACACCGCCTCGACCACCTCGTCCGGGGTTCGGATCGAGGTGTTGACGGTAGATGTCGCGACCTCGGCGTAGTAAGGGCGGCGTTCCTCGATCATCCGCTTGAGCGTCGCGCGTGGGTTGGCGAGCAGCAGTGGCCGGTCCCGGTTCAGGCCGATGCGGGCCACCGCCTCGGTCAGCCCCACGTCCAGGAAGACCACGTGATGCCCGACCATGCGCTGCCGGGTGGACGCGTCCATCACCGAGCCACCACCCAGCGCCAGCACACCGTCGTGCTCCACGAGCGCGCGGGCGACCGCGGCCCGCTCCATCGAGCGGAACGCCGGTTCCCCGTCGTCGACGAAGATGTCGGGGATCGGCTTGCCCGCCGCCTGCTCGATGTCCTCGTCGGTGTCCAGGAACGGCACCGACAGCCGCGACGCGAGCAATCGGCCGACCGTCGTCTTCCCGGCGCCGGACACCCCGACCAGCACGATCTGTGGGCTCATTGGACCGCCAGTGCGCCCGGCAAGGCGTCGAGATAAGCGCGGTGATTGCGGGCGGACTCGGCCACGGAGTCGCCGCCGAACTTCTCCAGCGCAGCGTCGGCGAGCACCAGCGCGACCATCGCCTCCGCGACCACCCCGGCGGCCGGGACGGCGCACACGTCGGAGCGCTGGTGGTGCGCAGTCGCGGGCTCGCCGGTAGCGGTGTCGACGGTGCGTAGGGCTCGCGGCACCGTGGAGATCGGCTTCATCGCGGCGCGGACGCGCAGCGGCTCTCCGGTCGACATGCCGCCCTCCGTCCCGCCGGCGTGACCGGAGGCCCGGCCAACGCCGTGTTCGGTAAGCACGATCTCGTCGTGCGCGGCCGCGCCGCGGCTGCGGGCGCTGGCGAAGCCGTCGCCCAACTCCACGCCCTTGATCGCCTGGATGCCCATCAGCGCACCGGCGAGCCGAGAGTCGAGCCGTCGGTCCCAGTGGGCGTAACTACCGAGCCCTGGGGGAAGCCCGTATCCGACGACCTCCACCACACCGCCGAGAGTGTCCCCGTCGGCGTGCGCGGCGTCGATCTCGTCCACCATTCGGGCACTCGTCTCGGCATCCAGGCAGCGCACCGGATCGGCGTCCAGCCGCGCGACCTTGTCCGGGCTCGGCATGGTGCCGTCGGGCACCGCCACGGAGCCGACGGCGACGGTGTGGCTCACCAGCCGGATGCCGAACGCCTGAGCGAGCAGGTGCGCCGCCACCGTGCCCAGGGCCACCCGAGCGGCCGTCTCGCGCGCACTCGCGCGCTCGAGCACCGGCCGGGCGTCCTCGAAGCCGTACTTCTGCATGCCGGCCAGGTCGGCGTGCCCGGGACGCGGCCGGGTCAGGGCCGCGGCGCGGGCCAGGCCGTCCAGCACCTCGGCCGGCACCGGATCCGCCGCCATCACTTGCTGCCACTTCGGCCATTCAGTGTTGCCGATCCGGACCGCGACCGGCGCTCCGATCGTTACGCCGTGCCGGACTCCGCCGAGGAACTCCACCTCGTCCTGCTCGAAGCCCATCCGGGCGCCGCGGCCATAGCCCAGCCGGCGGCGGGCCAGCCCCTCGCGCAGGTCGGCCGTCGTCACCCGGACACCGGCCGGGACGCCCTCCAAGATCGCGACCAGGGCCGGTCCGTGCGACTCTCCGGCGGTAAGCCACCGCAGCACAGCGGCAGTCTTCCACGGCCCCCAGCTGTCAGCCGCGGCCGAGGTAAGCCGCGACGATCAGGTCGCCCCAGGCGACGGCGGCCAGAGCGCCGAGCAGCAGGAACGGGCCAAACGGGATCGCGGTGCGCCGCCCGGCCCGGCGGACAGCGACCAGCACCAGGCCGGTGAGGCCACCGAACACGAACCCGAGGAACGCGCCGACGACCACGGTGCTCCAGCCCAGCCACCCCAGCATCAGGCCGAGCACGCCGGCCAGTTTGACGTCACCGAGCCCGAGGTCGGCGGGTCGCAGCGTGGCCAGGCCGAGGAACCCGGCGAACAGTGCCGCGGCGGCCAGCCATCCGCGTGCGTACGCCGACCACGACCCGGTGGCGAGCGCCGCCACGCCGAGGAGCACGCCGCCGGCCAGGAGCGCCGGACCGGTCAGCAGGTCCGGCAGCCGGTGCTCCCGGACGTCCACGTACGCCATTAGCACGCCGAGGACGCCGACGGCCAAGTACGCGGGTAGGTCCGGCGACAAGCCGCGCGCCAGCGCCAGCAAACTGCAGACCGCGGCGGAGGTCGTCGCCAGTAGTAGCCGGACGCGCCGCCCGTCGGCCAGTTCCCGGTACGGCGTATGCACCGGCTCCTCGGCTGACGGCCTCCGATCAGGAAGCCGGCCGAGCAGCGCCGGCAGGAACGCTCCGGCGAGTACGCCGAGCCCGGCTCCGAGCAGGACCCGCACGGTGCTCAGCGAGCCGTCAGCACAGGTCGCTCTCCCGGCAGAATGCCTGCAGCTCCGCGACGTTCTTCGCATGCTCCTCGGTGGTGACCGCAAACTTGGTCTCCCCGGTGTCGAGATTCACCGCCGAGAAGAAGCAGTAGTCGCCGTTGGACGGGTTGAGCGCGGCCTGCAGGGCAAGTTCCCCGGGTGAGGCGATCGGTCCGGGCGGCAGACCTTTCATCCGGTAAGTGTTGTACGGGGAGTTGATCGAGCGCAGCTGGTCGCTGGTGAACACCCCGTCGGACTGGCCGGGCGCCGCGTACATCACGGTCGAGTCCATCTGCAGCAAACCGGCCGGGATACCGCGACTGTTGCAGGCTCCGGAGAGCCGGTTGTACGCGACCTGGGCGACGTCGGCCATGTCCTCCTCAAGGTGCACCTCGCGCTGGATGATGCTGGCGAGGGTCACTGCCTGCCGCGGCGTCAGGTTCCGGGCCGCCGCACCGGCTTCCAGCCCGACGCTTTCTGCCGCCTGGCCGAACCGGTCCACCATCATCTTCACCAGCGACGCCGCCGTGGTGTCCGGCTTGATGTCGTAGGTCGCCGGGAACAGAAATCCCTCGGCGTCTCCGTCGGAGTAGGCAGGCAGCGGGGCGGCCTCGACGGCCGCCTGCACTTCCTCGACTGGGAAGCCGGCCTGTTCGACGATACGTTCGATGATCTGGGCCTTGCCGAAGCCCTCCGGTATGACCACGCGGCCGAGCACCGTGGTGGACTCGATCAGGGCGAGCACGGCGTCGGCGGCCCTCATCTCCTTGCGCAGGGTGTACTGGCCGGCCTGGATGCCCAGGGCGGCCGGGTTCTTTTCGGCTGCCTCGACGAAGGCCTCCTGGCTCGCGACGACGCCCGCGTCGGTCAGCGTGGATCCCATCTCCCGTAGGGACACGCCAGGCTCGATGGTGACGACCACCTGGCCGGAACCGGGGCCGGGGTAGTCCGGCGCCGGGGCACTGATACCCGCGAACACGCCACCGAAGATCGCCCGGCCGCCGAACGCGACGGCCGCCACCAGCCCGCCGACCACCGCGAGCGAGACCAGGACGGCCACCAACGCGAAGACCCGGTGACGACGGCGCCGGCGGTGCTGACGGCGCCGGGCGGCGCGCGTCGTACGCGGGCCGTCGTCCATCGTCAGCCCGAGATGACTCATCGGTCCACCTGCACGATCTCCCCCGGTGGGTGGCCGCTTCCTCGTTCAGCGTCGAGTGCGCCTTGGAGGATCACGGCCGCCGCGGCCTGGTCAACGGTGTGCCGGCCGGTGCGCGCCGACACCCCGCCGGCCCGCATGCCCCGCGTCGCGGCCACGGTCGTCAAGCGCTCGTCGACCAGCCGCACCGGGCATGGTGCCACACGTCCGGCCAGGGTGCCCGCAAAGTCGCGCGCAACGACCGCTGCGGGACCCTCTGCTCCAGACAGCGTTCTGGGCAGGCCGACGACCACCTCCACCGCACCACTCGCCTGCACGATCTCGGCCAGCCGGTCCAGGTCGCCGGGTCCCCGCCGGATGGTCTCCACGGGTGTCGCGAGCACGCCGTCAGGGTCGGATGCCGCCACTCCGAGGCGGACCGTCCCCAGGTCGACCCCTACCCGGACCCCCGTGCGCACCCGTCAGCTGCCGCCCGTGACGGTGGCGCCGACGAGGTGCTCCACGCGGGAAAGCGCCGCATCGATCCCGCTCGTGTCGGTGCCGCCGCCCTGCGCGACGTCGTCCTTGCCGCCGCCGCCCCCGCCGAGAACCTGCGCGGCCTCACGCACCAGTGCTCCGGCGCGAAGGTCCCACTCCCGGCCCTTGTCGTTGACGGCCACTACGAGCAGCGGTCGCTCGCCGACCACCCCGCACACGGCGACCACGCCCGGCCGCTCCGCAGGGAGGTTCGCCCGGATCTGCGTCGCAAGCTGACGCAGATCGTCGCCGCTTGCCTCCTCGCCCAGCCGATAGCCGATGAAGGACACCCCGAAGATGTCGCGCGCTGCCCGGGCGAGTTGCGGTGCGCTGGCCAGCAGCTGGCGTAGCCGGATCCGCTGCAGCTCCTTCTCCGCGTCCCGCAGCCGCGCGACGATGGCCGCCACCCGGTCGGGCAGCTCCTCTGGGCGCACCTTGAGCGCCTCGGTGAGCTGCGCGACGAGGGTGTGTTCGCGGGCGAGGTAGCGGTAGGCATCGGTGCCGACCAGCGCCTCGACCCGGCGCACGCCCTGGCCGATCGACGACTCGCCGAGCAGCTTGACGACGCCCAACTGGCCGGAGCGCCGCGCGTGCGTACCGCCGCACAGCTCGCGCGCCCACTCGCCCACGGATACGACCCGAACCCGGTCGCCGTACTTCTCCCCGAACAGTGCCAGGGCGCCTATCGCCAGCGCCTCCTGCTGGCTCATGACTTGGGCGTGCACCTCCAGGTCGGCGATGAGCAGCTCGTTCACCCGGGCCTCGACGTCGGCCAGCACGCTGCGCGGCACCGGCCCGCTCGCGGTGAAGTCGAACCGGAATCGCCCCGGCGCGTTCTCCGAGCCGGCTTGGGTCGCCGCCTCGCCGAGCGCCTCGCGGAACGCCTTGTGAACCATGTGGGTCGCGGTGTGCGAGCGGGAGATCGCCCGGCGCCGTCCGACGTCGACCAAGCCCTGCGCCGGCGTGCCGACGGCCACCTCGCCGGCGAGCACCCGGCCCCGGTGCACGATCAAGCCGGTGAGCGGCGACTGGACGTCGATCACCTCGATCTGGCCGCCGTCGGCGACCTCGATGACGCCCTGGTCCGCGAGCTGACCGCCGCCCTCGGCGTAGAACGGGGTGCGGTCGAGGACGACCTCCACCTCGTCGCCCTCCTGCGCGGCCCGCGCCGGCCCCCCGGCGACCAGCAGCCCGCGGATCGAGCCCTGCGTCGTCACCTCGTCGTAGCCGGTGAACTCCACCGATACGGGTAGCTGATTGGCCAGCTCCCGGTACACGGACAGGTCGACCGGTCCGATCTTTTTCAGCCGCGCGTCTGCCTTGGCACGCTCGCGCTGCTCGGTCATCAGCCGGCGGAACTCGTCCTGGTCGACGTGCAGGCCCTGCTCCTCCGCCATCTCCAGGGTGAGGTCGACGGGGAAGCCGTACGTGTCGTGCAGCCGGAACGCGGTATCGCCGGACAGCGTCGTGCTGCCCGCCTGCCGGGTCTCCTCCGCGGCCAGGTCGAACATCTGGGTGCCCGCGCGCAGCGTGGCGCGGAACGCCTCCTCCTCGCCGTAGGCGATGTCGCTGATCCGGGCGAAGTCCTTGTGGACCTCCGGGTACGACGCCCGCATGGCCTCGGCGCTTACCGGCAGCAATTCGGGCAGCACCGGAGCGTCCACACCGAGCAACCGCATCATCCGGGCGCTGCGCCGCAGTAGCCGGCGGACGACGTAACCCCGGGCTTCGTTCGACGGCACGACGCCGTCGGCGATGAGCATCAGCGCGCTACGCACGTGGTCGGCCACCACTCGGAGGCGGACGTCGTCGCCGTGGTCGGCGCCGTACCGGACGCCGGCGAGTTCGGCCCCGCGCGCCAGCACCGGGTAAACCTCGTCGATCTCGTACAGGTTGTCGACGCCCTGCAGCAGGTACGCGACGCGTTCCAGGCCCATCCCGGTGTCAATGTTCTGTGCCGGAAGCTCCTGCACGATCCGGAACTCCGCCTTGCTGCGCACGTCCGCGACCTCGTACTGCATGAAGACGAGATTCCAGATCTCCAGGAACCGGTCCTCATCCACGATCGGTCCGCCCTCGGGACCGTACTCCGGGCCGCGGTCGACGTAGATCTCGCTGCACGGGCCACCGGGACCGGGCTGGCCGGTGTGCCAGAAGTTGTCGTTGCGGCCGCGGCGCTGGATCCGCTCCTCAGGCAGCCAGGCGATCTTGCGCCAGAGCTCGTACGCCTCGTCGTCATGCTCGTAGACGGTGACCCAGATGGTGCCTGGGTCGAACCCGTAGCCGCCCTGGTCCGGCGAACCGGTGACGAGCTCCCAGGCGTAGCCGATCGCGCCTTCTTTGAAGTAGTCGCCGAAGGAGAAGTTGCCGTTCATCTGAAAGAACGTGCCGTGCCGGGTGGTCCTGCCCACTTCCTCGATGTCGACCGTCCGCACGCACTTCTGCACGCTGACCGCCCGGGGATAGGGCGCCGGCTCCCGGCCGGTGAGGTAGGGGATGAACGGGACCATGCCGGCCACGGTGAACAGCAGGCTGGGGTCCGGTGACACCAGCGACGTGCTGGGGACGACGGTGTGCTGGTTCCGGGCGAAGTAGTCGAGGAACCGGCGCCGGATCTCGGCCGACTCCATCAGAACCCCTTCCGGTGCCTGCCGGCTTCGACGAGGTCCGCCTCCGTGGTCGGGCTCACCGCACCCTCGTCCACGATTCCCAGCGCCCGGCGGAGTTCCTGCTCGCGCTCGGCCATGCCGATCCTGACGTCGGCGACGAACTCGCGCAGCTCCCGGACGGCGTTGTCGAACGCTCCGGACACCCGGTTCACGGCCGGCTCCAACTGCAGCCTGGTTGCGACCTTGGACAGCTTCCGGGCGACGAGAACCCCGGCGGTGGCTCCGACCGCGACCCAGAACAGCCGTCTCACGGCAGGCCCGGTCCGGCCGTGTCCCGCCGGCGGCGGGAGATCGCCCGCCGTACGCCGTAGCTGAACGCGGCGGTCTTGAGCAGCGGCCCGCCCAGGCTCGCGGCGACCAACGACGACAGCGCGGCCGCGTTGCCGGTGACGGCCTGCGCGTTCGACGTGATGGCATCCACGCGCCGCAGCTGCGCGTTTGTCGTGGCCAGCAGGGCGTTGGTCTCGTCCACGGTGACCGCGGTCTTCGCGACGTGCTCGCTGCGCACGTCGCGAATCGTCCGGGTGAGCTCGTCGACGGTCTTGCCGAGCTTGAGGATCGGCACGGTCACGACGGCGACGAGCGCCACGAGCGCGACGGCGGCGATCAGCCCCGCGATCTCGCCTGCGGACATGGTCGGGGGTCCTTCTTTCGGGTCGAGGAGGGAGTCCCGACCCTACCGCGGGCGGCGTGCCGACGGCTCGGCTCATTCCTCCCCGCGGACGATCTTGCGCAGCCGGGCGTGCCGGTCGGCATAGTCGGCCTCCGCGCCCCTGGTTCCCGGCTCGTAGTACGCCTTCTCAGCGACCGGATCGGGGGCATACCGCTGCTCGACGACGCCCCGCGGGTAGTCGTGCGGATAGGCGTACTCGGTGCCGTGGCCCAGTCGGCGGGCGCCCGGATAGTTGTCGCCTCGCAGGTGGGGTGGCACCGGGCCGATCAGACCGGACCGCACGTCAGTCAGGGCTGCCCCGATGGCTCGCACCACGCTGTTGGACTTCGGCGCCAGCGAGAGCGCGATGACGGCTTGGGCCAACGTGATGCTCGCCTCCGGCCACCCGATCAGCTGGACCGCTTGAGCGGCGGCGACCGCAGTCGGTAGCGCGGTCGGGTCGGCCATGCCGATGTCCTCGCTGGCCAGGATGACGAGCCGGCGGGCCAGGAACCGCGGGTCCTCCCCCGCCTCCGCCATCCGGGCCAGGTAGTGCAGCGCCGCGTCCACGTCGCTGCCGCGGATGGATTTGATCAGCGCGCTGGCCACGTCGTAGTGCTGGTCGCCGGCGCGGTCATAGCGGACGGCGGCCCGGTCGACCGCGGCCTCGGCGGTGGGCAGGTCGATCCGGGGAGCGTCCTCGTCCGCTACCGCCGCAGCGGCCGCCTCCAGGTAGGTGAGTACCCGGCGAGCGTCTCCGCCGGCCATGCGCACCAGGTGCTCTTTGGCGTCTTCGTCGAGAGCGACCGTCCCGCCGAGCCCGCGCTTGTCCGTGAGCGCCCGGCCCAGCACCTCGGCGATGTGCGTCTCCTTCAGCGGCTGCAGGCTCAGCAGCAGTGAGCGGGACAGCAGCGGGCCGATCAGCGCGAAGAACGGGTTCTCGGTGGTCGCGGCGACGAGCGACACCCAGCGGTTCTCCACGCCGGGCAGTAGCGCGTCCTGCTGGGTCTTCGAGAACCGGTGGACCTCGTCCACGAACAACACCGTTCCGGTGCCGCTGCGGAGCAGCTCCTTGCGGGCCCGGTCGATGACCGCCCGGACGTCCTTCACGCCCGCGGTGACGGCAGAGAGCTCCACGAAGTGCCGGCTGGTGGCCCGGCTGACCACGTAGGCGATAGTCGTCTTGCCGGTGCCCGGCGGCCCCCATAGCACCAACGACATCGGCTGGTCCTGTTCCACCAGCAAGCGCAGCGGCGATCCCTCGCTGAGCAGGTGGTCCTGTCCGACGATTTCGTCGAGCGTCCGTGGCCGCATCCGCACAGCGAGCGGTGCGCCTTCGTAGTCGGCCTCCGCTCCGGCCAGCGCACCAGGTGGCGTCGCCGGCTTGGGATCGGCCTCGAACAGCGCGCCGTCGTCAGTCACCTGTTGAGGCTAGCCAGCTGCCGCAATGTGTGGTTGCCACGAACTCGGATCATCCCAGCCACCTTGTCTTATCGAGCTGTGATGGGAAGGTAGAAGCTCTCATCACCGTGCCGACCGTCCGTGTTCCGGCGAAATGGGCGGCTTCTGGGCGACACGTCAATTGGAAAGCCGACCGTGGTTCCTGGAAGGTCGACCGCGTGGTCATACCGGTTCCCTTCGCTTTGTGGCTTCGCCGGCTGGAGACCACGGACTTCACGTCAGCTCCTCTCTCGCGGAGACACCTACGCTGAGATGGTGCCCGCCATTGACGACGGACGCTCGGCGCGCATTGAAGACGTGCACGAACTGGCCCTCGGCATGCCACATGTCACCGTCGAGTACGGAACGGGCGACAACCCGATTTACCAGGTAGGCGGGAGGTCGTTCGTCTTCTTCCGGAACCCGCGACCGGACGCGGTGGACCCGCAGACCGGGGAGCGCTACCACGACGTGATCGTCGTCTGGGTGGGATCCGAGGCGGAAAAGCAGGCCCTGGTCCAGGACGAGGGGTCGCCGTTCTTCACGACACCGCACTTCGACGGGCACCTGTCGGTCTTGCTTCGAGCCAGCCGGGTCGGCGAGCTGACACGGCAGGAGCTCGCCGAGGTCATCCAGGACGCCTGGCTGTCACGCGCGTCGGTCCGCCGAGCCAGACAGTGGCTCGACGCTCATCCGCCGGCAACACCGGCTTGATGCCACACCGGTCCTCGGACGTCTGGATCACAGGCGCCGGAGGAACGGCGACGAAGCTTCCAGTGACGCGTGACGATCGTAAGCAAGTAGTCCTTCTCGAAGCGGGCAGTGTGATGTGTCGTGGCTCCACTCGTCGCAGAAGCGGTCCAGCGCCGCGTCGAATCTTGGCTTCGCACCCGTTGCCCGCGGGGGTTGGCGCGGGCGGCGATCGTGGGGCTGTGGTGCGCTCGCCACGCGTCCGTTCTTACGTTGTCGACGGGCATTCAGTGTTGGCCCAGCGACACCAAGGCACCTTGATCACGGTCCGATCTGCGAAGCATCGTCCGTGCGGCCCAGCGAACACGCCCGCGATGCCGCCCGAGTCACGACGAGAAGAGTCCAGTCACAGTCGTCAGGACGTATCCCCGAGCCCGCAGCCGGTCCACGATCGGCCCGATCGCGTCCGCAGTCCGTGGCGAGGTGTTCCCTCCATTCATGTGCAGGACGACGATCGAGCCATTGCGGACGCCGCCGAGGACGGTGCGGACGATAGCGTCCGGCTGGTGCTGAAAGCCGTCACCAGCGGCGACGTCGAACTGGATCACCGTCATGCCTGACGGCGCTATAGCTCGTAGCGCTGCCTCGTCGTAACAGCCCCCGGGAAATCGGAACAGCCTGGTGGCGCGACTGCCCGCCAGCTCGTCGAGCATCTGCTGAGCCTGTGTCACCTCTTCGAGCATTTCGCTCGCGGGAACCTGGGCTAGGCCGTAACAGTCCGCAGTGAAAGCGCGGTGTTGCCATGTGTGCGTGCCCAGTTCGAAGAGCGGATCCGCAGCGAGCTGCCGCGTGACGTCCGGATAACGCTGCATCCACAGCCCGGTGAGGAACAACGTTGCCGGCACGCGAAGCCGCCGCAGCTCCTCGATCAGGGCCTCGTTGTAGTACGACGCAACCTCACCCGTGTCGAGCCGGCGGAGCATCAGCGGCGTCATATCGGCGTCGAACGTCAACGCGACACGAGGGCTGTCGCGCGGGCCGGCGTCGACGACCGCCGGCAGACCGTCCGGGCCTGGGACAAATAGCGCGGCCGTTTGCGCGGACGACGCCGGTGGACCGGACGATTGGATCGGTTGTGCGGACGGCGTCGGCGACACGGTGGACGGGACGACGAGTTCGCTACTCGGTGTACTCCTGGTCCGGGTACCGGCAGCGGGAGAACTGCCCGTACAACCTGCCAAGGCAAGCACGAGCACGCACGTAAGGACCCGTCCAACGGCATAACCCAGGCACGCCGACGCGCCCATGATCATGTTCAGTCCGCTGCCAGGATCGGCGGCAACACGGACATGATCAGGAAACGCTCCCAGATGGGTAGTTACGAGACTCAGCCGTCGACGCCCGCTTCTTTGCGCTGCTGCGGCGTGATGGGCGCGGGTGCGCCAGTGAGCGGGTCGTAGCCGCCACCGGACTTGGGGAATGCGATCACCTCGCGGATCGAGTCGCTGCGGGAAAGCAGCGCGCAAATCCGGTCCCAGCCGAAGGCGATGCCGCCGTGCGGCGGTGGGCCGTAGCTGAACGCCTCGAGCAGGAACCCGAACTTCTCCTTCGCCTCGTCGGGTGGTAGGCCCATCACATCGAAGACCCGCTGCTGGACGTCCGCCTGGTGGATACGGATGGACCCGCCGCCGATCTCGCTGCCATTGCAGACCAGGTCGTACGCCTGAGACAGCGCGTTTTCCGGGTCGTCGTCGAACCGGTCGAGCCAATCTGGGTGCGGCGCCGTGAACGCGTGATGCACTGCGGTCCACCGGCCGGAGCCCACCGCGACGTCCGTCGTCGCCTCCACCGGTTCGAACAGCGGGTAGTCCACGATCCAAACGAACCGCCAGTCACCCTCGTGGATGAGGCCGCCGCGCCGGGCAATCTCCAGGCGGGCCGCGCCAAGCAGCGACTGCGCGAGGTGACGCGGCCCGGCGGCGCAGAAGACCACGTCGCCCGCTGCGGCACCGACCTGTTCGGCGAGTCCCCTGCGCTCGGCGTCGGACAGGTTCTTCGCCACCGGTCCGGACAGCTCGCCGTGCTCGCCGACGAGGAGGTACGCCAATCCGCGGGCGCCACGTGCACGTGCCCAGTCCTGCCAGCCATCGAGCTCGCGCCGGCTGAGGGATCCCCCGCCGGACAGCACGACCGCACCCACATACGGCGCCTGGAACACCCGAAACGACGTGTCGCGGAATCGATTGGTCAACTCGGTCAGCTCGAGACCGAAGCGCAGATCCGGTTTGTCGGTTCCGAACCGGTCCATGGCGGCGCGGAACGTTATCCGGGGAACGGGCGTGGTGAGGTCGTGCCCCACTAGCTCCCACACCGCGGCGATGACCCGCTCGGATACGGCGAGGACGTCGTCGGACCCGACGAAGCTCATCTCCAGGTCCAGCTGGGTGAACTCCGGCTGTCGGTCCGCACGGAAGTCCTCGTCCCGGTAGCAGCGGGCGATCTGGAAGTAGCGCTCCAAACCCGCCACCATGAGCAGCTGCTTGAACAGCTGCGGCGACTGCGGCAAGGCGTACCAGGTTCCGGGCCGCAGCCGAGCCGGCACCAGGAAGTCGCGGGCGCCTTCTGGCGTCGACCTGGTAAGCGTGGGGGTCTCGACCTCCACGAACCCCTCGGCAAGCAAGGCGTCGCGAGCCGACTGGTTGACCTTGGAGCGAAGTCGCAATGCACTGGCCGGTCCGGGCCGGCGCAAATCGAGGTAGCGGTATCGCAGCCGGGTCTCCTCCCCCACGTGCGCACCGGACCCGGCGTCGTCGACGGGGAACGGCAGCGGCGCTGACTCGGTCAGTACCTCAACGACCTCGGCGACCACCTCGACGTCGCCGGTCGGCAGGTTCGGGTTCTCGTTCCCTTCCGGTCGCCGCCGCACGCTGCCCTGAACTCGGATGCAGTACTCCGTGCGTAGGCCAGCCGCCACGGCCTCGTCCCGAACGACGACCTGCACCATGCCGGAGGCGTCCCGCACGTCCAGGAATGCCACCCCGCCGTGGTCGCGCCGCCGCGCCACCCAGCCAGCGAGCTCGACGGCGTGACCGGAATGTTCGGCGCGGAGATCTCCGGCGTTGTGGGTACGGAGCACAGCATTCCCTGGCAAGTCGGGCGGGCGGACACCCGATCCTACGGAAGCCTAGGTGTTCACTCGAACGCTTGCCGGTGTCAGAGGAGGGGCAGCTGATCACTGTGCTGCGCGGTCTGGGACCTGTCATCGGGACCGGTGACACGCAGCTCGCTCGTCCCGTCGAGGCCGTACCTGGCGAGCAGCGGAGTAACGAGAGTGGTCAGCCGTTCCCGGTACTCGCGCGGAACGTAAGAACCGCGTCCAAACAGCCGCTCGTACGCCGGAACGAGGTCCGGCCGGTCTCTGGCCAGCCAAGCGAGGAACCACTCCCGGGCACCGGGGCGCAGGTGCAGCGGCAGCGGCGTCACCGATGTCGCACCCGCGTCGGCGAGCGTACGAAGTGCCGCATCGAGCTGCTCGACGGAGTCCGTCAGCCACGGCAACACTGGCGCCAACAGCACGCTGCAATCGAAGCCGGCGTCGCGGATGGCGCGCACCAGTTCGAGCCGAGCGCGCGGCGAGGGCGTGCCCGGTTCGACGGCGAGATGCAGGCCCGGCTCGACGATCGCGATGGAGACGCCGAGCCCGACCGGAACCTGCTCCGCCGCCTCGACGAGGAGCGGCAGGTCGCGGCGCAGCAGCGTGCCCTTGGTCAGCACAGAGAAAGGCGTTTGTGCCCCCGCCAACGCGCGGATGATGCCGGGCATCAACCGGTACCGGCCCTCGGCCCGCTGGTAGGGATCGGTGTT
>JACVRX010000110.1 GCA_014534205.1 Jiangellaceae bacterium | reverse complement strand
TGGACCCGCTCCGGGTCGCAGACCAGCACGTGCGTGCCGGCCGGAAGCAGGTCGAGCAGCAGTTCCATCCGGTCGACGAGGACCGGCGCGAGTGACTCCATGCCCTCGGCCGCAACACCGGCGGCGATTTTGTCGAACAGATCGGCCAGTTCGGGGTGCTTGTCGGCGAGCGCGGCGGCTCGTTCGCGGACCTCCGTCGTGACCAGCAGTTCACGGCACGGCGGCGCCCACACCCGGTCGACGGCCTGGTCGAGGGAGCGCTGGTCGGCGACCGCGAACGGCCGGATCTCCTCGACCGTGTCCCCCCAGAAGTCCAGCCGCAGCGGGTGCTCCTCCGTCGGCGGGAAGACGTCGACGATGCCGCCGCGGACGGCGAACTCGCCTCGCCGCTCGACCAGGTCGACGCGCGTGTACGCGGCAGCCGCGAGCCGCTCGGTGAGGTCGTCGATGGACAGCTCGTCGCCGACGTGGACCAGGACCGGCTGCAGGTCGGCCAATCCGGCGACCTGCGGCTGCAGCACGCTGCGCACCGGTGCGACGACGACCTGTAGCGGGCCGGCGGCCGGGTCGGCTGGGTCCGGATGGACCAGCCTGCGTAGCACCGCGAGCCGCCGGCCGACCGTGTCGCTGCGCGGGGAGAGCCGCTCGTGCGGCAGTGTCTCCCAGGACGGGTACTCGGCGACCGTGTCGGGCGGCAGCAGGCACCGCAGGGCGTCGACCAGGTCGGACGCCTCCCGCGAGGTGGCCGTGACGGCGAGCACCGGCCGGCCGCCGCCCGACGTCTTGTCGGCAATGGCCCCGACGACGAACGGCCGGAGCGCGGCGGGTGCGGTGAGGTCCAGCGCCGTCACGGCCCCGGTCTTCGCGTCGGCCGCCGCCGACTGCAGCGTTGCGTCGCCCTGCTCGCCGAGCAACGTGCGGAGCAGTCCGGAGAGGCTCATTAGGCTCCTGGTCGATGGTTCCGGGCACGCGTTTTCGCCCCCTGCCCACGCGGGTAGGGGGTGCCGCCCAGCGTACGCGGTGTTTTGGTTCGATCGTTGGCGCGGACTCGGCCTCAGAGTCACGGATGCGGCGGCAGCATGTCACGCTGGCTCCGGCATGATCGACGGCTGGCTCGCGGTCGCGGCCGTCGGCGTCGGTGTTGTCGTCGGCCTCACCGGCATGGGCGGCGGCGCGCTGATGACGCCGCTGCTGGTGTTCTTTTTCGGCGTGCCGCCGCTGGCCGCCGTTTCCAGCGACCTGGTTGCGTCGGCAGTCATGAAGCCCGTCGGCGGGCTGGTGCACCTACGACATGGAACGGTCAACCTCGCCCTCGTGCGGTGGCTTTGTGTCGGCTCGGTACCGGCGGCGTTCTCGGGCGTGCTGATCGCCAAGGCCCTGGGCGACAGCGCACAGGTCGATCAGTTCATCCAGAAGGCGCTCGGCGCCGCACTGCTCGTGGCAGCGGCCGGACTGGTAGCGCGCGCGTACATGCGGCTGACGGAGCGGGCTCGGCGGCGAGACCTCGGCTTGTCCGGGGAGCCCGCTTCGCTGCCTCCACCGGCCATCGCGATCCGGCCGGTGCCCACAGTGATGGTCGGCGTCCTGGGCGGGGTCGTCGTCGGGCTGACATCAGTGGGTTCCGGGTCGCTGATCATCATCTCGTTGCTCGCGCTCTACCCGACTCTGCGTGCCGCCCAACTGGTAGGGACGGATCTGGTCCAGGCCGTCCCGCTGGTGATGGCCGCTGCCATCGGCCACCTCCTCTTCGGGGACTTCCAGTTCCACGTGGCCGCCGCGCTCGTTCTCGGCAGCGTGCCCGGCGTCTGGGCCGGCGCGATGCTGTCCAGCCGGGCACCCGGCGGGCTGATTCGCCGCGCGCTTGCGATAGTGCTCGCCGTGTCCGGGCTCAAGCTGCTGGGAGCGCCGAATACGCTGTCCGCCTTGGCAGTCGTGGCGCTGGTCCTCGTGGGGCCGCTGCTATGGATGGCCGTCCGGCGACGCCACGGGTTCCCTGCAGTGAGCCATCGAAGCACAGCGTTGCTGAGCACATGGATGAGACGGAGGCCGACGCCGGATCGGCCCAGTGGTCGCCGCTGAGCCGTCGCCGTCACCGGCTGGCAGGCGATGAGCGAAGTCCGTGTTGCCGCCGTCGTTATCCTGGTCGCCACCGTGGCAATCGATGAAGCGCTACCTGACGGCCTGGCGTCCTGGCCCGCTTTCCACCCAACGCCGGCAGTCCTCGGCAAGGTGGAGCTGTTGCTCGCCGGTGTGGGCGGGCCGACCGTTGCCGTGGACGTGCCTGCCTCGATCGCCGCCGCGGCGGAATCCGGTCACCTGGTACTCACTGACGAGGAAGGCACACCCCTGGCGGACGTCGCCGTGCACACCGTCTCGACTGGTGACGACGGGAAGCTGTGCCGCGTGTCCGGCCCGGTTCGCGGGCTGCGGCCGTTCAGCGGTGGTCCGTTCCGGTCGCTGCGGCGGCGGCCTGACGAGGTCCGCGTCGAGCTGGCTGGGACACCCGCCGTCGGTGTCCCGCTCAGCCGGCCGCTGATCGCCGACGACGAGCAGGCCTTCGCCGAATATGCCACGGCGCGCGGTGCCCGGCTGCTTCTGCTGCCCTGTGTCGCGGAGGCCGGACCTGCCGGGCTGCCTCCGGAGGTTCTGGTGCGGGCGGTGCTGGCGTCCGGATCGCGTCTCGGCACGCCAGCCGGACCGGCGCTCGTCGTGCCGCTGCCACTGGAGCCTTCAACCGACGCGGCTGCGCCGCCGCTATCAGTGGAGTTCGTGAAAGCTGCTGGCGGCACGCTCGTCGACCCGGAGTTGTTGCCCAATCCACGGAGCTGGTCGCGGATCGCGGCGGCGCTCGACAGCATTTCGAGCGCCCTCGAAGGGCTCGTCGCGGCGGACGTCGCGGCGGTGCTGCGCAGCTGGCGACCGCCGCGTACGGAACGCGGCCTGACCGTGTTCTTCACCGGCCTGTCCGGATCCGGTAAGTCCACGCTGGCGCATGCGTTGACCGATGCGATTCTCGAGCGCGGGCGCACGGTGACCCTGGTCGACGGCGACGTCGCCAGACGGCAGTTGGCATCGGGCCTGGGCTTCAGCCGGACCGACCGCGACCTCAACGTTCGCCGAATCGGCTGGGTGGCAGCCGAGATCACCCGGCACGGCGGTGTCGCCGTCTGCGCGCTGATCGCTCCATATGCGGCGTCCCGAGCCGAGGTCCGCCGTAGGGTGCAGGCGCACGGTCACTTCGTGCTCGTGCACGTTGCGACACCGCTCGAGGTGTGCGAACAGCGGGACCGCAAAGGGCTCTACGCCAAGGCCCGGGCAGGTCTGATCGAAGAGTTCACCGGAGTTTCCGACCCGTACGAGGAACCGGAGGATGCCGACGTCCGCGTCGACACCAGCCAAATGACGATCGACGTGGCGGTCGACGCGATTCTCGCTCACCTCCTGCGCGAAGGCTTGATCGAGCCGTCGTGATTCCCCGTGGCCGGCTTGTTCCGGCCGCGGGAGTGATCCGAGAGACCGAGGCGGGCCGGTCGGTCTTTCCCCCGGACGCACGGGTGCGTCGAGGAATGGCGGGATGATGCCGAGCAGCGAGTCGGCGCGGTTTACCAGCGTCACGTGCGACGTGCCCGGGAGGATCGCGAGCTGAGATCTCGGCAGGCCCGCTGGCGTGTCGCCGAACACCCACCGCCGAGCAGCCGGAACATCTCGACTGCGTGCTCCGGCTGAACCAGATCGGAGTCTCGAAGGATCCCAGGGCGTCCCGAACATCATCTCCGGCTTCATCTCCCCTGGGCCCCCCATCAGGCCGGGGTGGACGCCGCCCCAGCGTGTAGGTGACCGAGGCAAGCACCAGCTTGCGCACGACTTCGGGGTGTCGGATGGCCAGGCGGTGAGCTAGTCGTTGATTCGATCTTCCAGCCGCACTGTGACGTCGTCTCCGGCATCTTTGCCGATGGCTCTGCGCACGTCGGCCGCCACCGGCAGTTTGTGAGTGCCGTCGCCCATGGCCATGAACGAGCTGCGGAACTGGTGGCCGTCAATGGTGCCGCGGACCTTGACCAGGCCCCGGGTGCCGAAGAACGCCACCGACTCGGGCCAGACGACGTAGGTCCAGCCGCCCTTGTTGGGGCTCTTCTGCAGGGTTGCGGTGAACTCCTGGTCGAGCATGGCTCCTCCTCTGCTCCAGCTCGTTCCCGTTCGCTGCATGGGTCCTTCCGTCAGATAAGACCCTGGCGTGCGGAGTAACTCATCGGACGCTGGCCTTGGCCACCGGTTGGCGGACCTGCCGCGGGGCCTGGCGGCTATGGCGAAGCATGCGTTGCGGACCTGCCGAAGGAGCTGTGATCCACGCGCCATACCGTGCGGCGGCGTGTCAGCTGGCGTCGGTGATCATGCCGGCTCCGACGGTGCTGTTGGTGGTCTCGTCGACGAGGATGAACCCGCCGGTGGTGCGGTTGCGGCGGTACTCGTCCGCCAGTAGCGGGGCAGTGGTCCGCAGCCGGACCCGCCCGATCTCGTTCAGGCCGAGCCTATCGGCCGACTCGTTCCGGTGCAGCGTGTTGACGTCGAGCCGGTACTGGAGCTCCTTGACCAGCCCGCGTACCGACCGTGTGGTGTGCTTGAGCCCGAACTTGGCGCCCGGTATGAGCGGTCGATCGGTCATCCAGCAGACCATCGCGTCGATTTCCTGCGCGACGGTCGGCTGATTGTGCTGCCGGCAGATCATGTCGCCGCGGGAGACGTCGATCTCGTCCTCCAGCCGGACGGTCACCGACATGGGCGGGAACGCCTCGTCCACGGGCCCATCGGCGGTACTGATCGAGGCGATGCGCGTCGTGAAGCCGCTGGGCAGCACCATGACCTCGTCGCCCGGCTTCAGCACGCCGCCGGCAATCTGGCCGGTGTAACCGCGGTAGTCGACGTAGCGGTGCGACTGCGGCCGGATGACGTACTGCACCGGGAACCGGACGTCGACCAGGTTGCGGTCGCTGGCGATGTGCACGTGCTCCAGGTGGTGCAGCAGCGAGGGGCCTTCGTACCAGGGCATCCGCTCAGACCGGGTGACGATGTTGTCACCGTGCAGCGCGGAGATCGGGATGATCGTCAGGTCGGCGATGTCGAGCTTCGCGGCGAAGTTGGTGAACTCGTCCGCGATTTGCTCGTACACCTGCTCCGACCAGTCGACCAGGTCCATCTTGTTCACCGCGAGGACGAGGTGGGGAACCCGCAACAGGGATACCAGGAACGCGTGCCGCCGGCTCTGCTCGACGATGCCCTTGCGTGCATCGACGAGCACGACGGCGAGGTTGGCCGACGACGCCCCCGTGACCATGTTCCGCGTGTACTGGATGTGCCCAGGGGTGTCGGCGATGATGAACTTCCGCCGCGGCGTGGCGAAATACCGGTATGCCACGTCGATGGTGATGCCTTGCTCGCGTTCGGCGCGCAGGCCGTCGGTCAGCAGCGCGAGGTCGGTGTAGTCGTCGCCGCGCTCGCGGCTGGTCCGCTCCACACTTTCCAACTGGTCGACGAACAAGGCCTTGGTGTCGTAGAGCAGCCGGCCGATCATCGTGCTCTTGCCGTCGTCCACCGAACCAGCGGTGGCGAAGCGCAGCAGGTCCATGCTCAGAAGTAACCCTCGCGTTTGCGGTCTTCCATCGCGGCCTCGCTGAACCGGTCGTCGCCACGAGTGGCCCCGCGCTCGGTGAGCCGCGTCGCCGCTACCTCTTCGATGATCTTCTCGATCGTGTCGGCGTCCGATCGCACGGCCGCCGTCAGCGTCGCGTCCCCTACCGTTCGGTAGCGGACGACCCGGTTCGAGACGACCTCTCCGTCGCGGGGCTGGGAGTAGGGGCCGACGGCAAGCAACATGCCGTCGCGCTCGAACACGTCCCGCTCGTGCGCGAAGTAGATGGACGGCACCTCGATGCCCTCC
>JACVRX010000062.1 GCA_014534205.1 Jiangellaceae bacterium | reverse complement strand
TCGCACTCGGACCCTCGCTCGTTGCTGGCTCGGGTTCCGCGTCGCTCCATTTCGACGGTCGCACTCGGACCGTCGCTCGTTGCTGGCTCGGGTTCCGCGTCGCTCCATTTCGATGGTCGCACTCGGACCGTCGCTCGTTGCTCGCTGGGGCTCCTCGTCGCTCCATTTCGACGGTCGCACTCGGACCGTCGCTCGTTGCTCGCTCGGGCTCCTCGTCGCTCCATCACCAGCGGCGCGGTACAGCGTGCCCGCATGCGGCGACGCGCTCACCCCTACGCTGAGACCCGTGACCTTGCCCCGCCGGGACACGTCACCCGTGCTGCGTATCTCGGCTGCCCCGGTCGGGCTCTCCACCGCCTCGGTGTTCCCGCAGGGTGTCGGCACGGCGTTCGAGATGGCTCACGCACTCGGCTACGACGGCGTTGAGCTGATGGTCTGGACCGACCCGGTGAGCCAGGACGTCGACGCGGTCAAGGTGCTGGCGCGGCGGCACCGGCTGCCGGTGCTGTCGGTGCACGCCCCGTGCCTGCTCATCACACAGCGGGTGTGGTCGCCGGATCCGTGGGAGCGGCTGTCCCGCGCAACCGACGCCGCCCGACGGCTCGGCGCTCCGGTCGTCGTCGTGCACCCGCCGTTCCGCTGGCAACGCGACTATGCGCGCGGGTTCGTGGACGGGGTCGCCGAGCTGGAGAAGGAGACCGGTGTCGCGATCGCGGTGGAGAACATGTACCCGTGGCGGGCGGCCGGCCGGGAAATCCCGGCGTACGCGCCGGACTGGGACCCCACCGACGAGTCGTACGCCCACAACACTCTGGATCTGTCGCACACCGCGGTTTCCGGGTCCGACGCGCTGGCTATGGCCGACGCGTTGGGCGACCGGCTGGCGCACCTGCACCTGGCCGACGGGACCGGCTCACCGCGCGACGAGCACCTGGTGCCCGGCCGGGGGAACCAACCGTGCACCGCGATGCTAGACCGGCTGGTCCGTAACGGCTGGTCGGGTTCGATCATCGTCGAGGTGAGCACCCGCCGGACGCGCAGCCAGGACGAGCGCGAGACCGATCTGGCGGAGGCGCTGGCGTTTGCACGCCTGCATCTTGCCGCCGCCGTATCCGACACCGCATTCGCAGTCGGACCGGACGGCACTGTCGAGCAGGTACTGCGCGGGTCGGGCCGATGAGCGTCGCCCGGCGGACCGGCCGGCGCCCCGGCGGCCCGGACACCAAGGGCGAGATCCTCGCGGCGGCGCGTGTGGAGTTCGCCGAGCGGGCCTACGACGGCGCGTCGGTGCGGGGTATTGCTGCCCGTGCCGGTGTGGATCCGGCTCTGGTCCATCACTACTTCGGGACCAAGGAGCAGCTGTTCCTTGCCGCGATGGAGATTCCGTTCACGCCGTCGGAGGTGGCGGCCCAGATCATGTCCGGACCGCAGCCCGGCACTGGTGAGCGCGCCGTACGGACGTTCCTTGCCATCTGGGCAGACCCAGTGAAGCGGGCGCCGTTCCTGGCGTTGCTGCGCTCGGCGATGACCCACCCGGGGGCCGCGGCGTTGCTCCGTCAGTTCGCGCGGCGGGCGATGCTGGCCCGGGTCGTCGCTCGGCTCGACGTCCCGGATCGCGAGCTTCGCGCCGAGGCGGCGGTCTCGCATCTGCTCGGTATGGCGCTGATGCGGTACGTCGTCAAGATCGAGCCGCTGGCTTCGGCATCGGAGGACGAGCTCGTCTCCCTCGTCGGTCCGGTGATCCAGCGCTACTTCGACCCGTAGCGCACTTGACGCCGACGGCGGCGACGAGCAATATTCACCATATGATGAAATCTACGGAGGAGGTCACCCGGCTTCCTCGGGTGGATGTCGAGTCGGCTGCTATCCGCGCTGAGGGACTGCGCGTGGTCCGGGGCAACCGGGTGGTTCTCGACGACTTCGACCTGACGGTTCGCCGCGGCACGGTGACCGGCCTGCTGGGACCGAACGGCAGCGGCAAGACGACGCTGATGCGCGCGGTCGTGGGTGTCCAGAAGGTGGCCGGCGGTCGCATTGAAGTGCTCGGCCGCCCGGCCGGCTCGGCGGAGCTGCGGTACCGGATCGGGTACTTCACCCAGTCGCCCAGCGTCTATCGGGACATCACCGTCCGGCAGAACCTGCAGTATTTCGCTGCGGTGCTCGGCGCACCGCGCTCAGACGTCGACCGCACGATCGAGCAGGTCGACCTCGGATCACATGCGGACGACCTGGTGTCTCGGCTGTCCGGCGGCGAGACCTCGCGCGTGTCGCTCGCAGTGGCGCTGCTCGGTGAGCCGGAGCTCCTCGTTCTGGACGAACCGACCGTTGGCCTGGACCCCGTGCTCCGGCGGGACCTGTGGACGTTGTTCCGGGAGCTCGCCGACGCCGGCGCAACACTGCTCGTCTCCAGCCATGTGATGGACGAGGCGGAGCGTTGCCAGCGACTGCTGCTGTTGCGCGAAGGCCGGCTGCTCGCCGACGACACGGTGCCAGAGCTCTACGCCCGGACCGACACCAGCGGCACGGAGGAGGCATTCCTCCACCTCATCGACCGGGAGACCCACCGGGAGGTGGCGCAATGAGCCCCCGGATCACGGTGGCGACGGCGCATCGTGTCCTGAACCAGCTGCGGCACGATCGGCGCACTCTGGCCTTGCTCCTGTTCATGCCGTCGATCCTGCTCGTCTTGCTCTGGTGGATCTACGACGGCGGTCCGGTGTTCGACCGCATCGGACCGGCACTGCTTGCGCTGTTCCCGTTCATCAGCATGTTCCTGGTGACGTCCATCGCCACGCTCCGAGAACGCACCTCGGGAACGCTGGAGCGGCTGCTCGCCATGCCGACCGGCAAGCTGGACTTCTTACTCGGCTACGGGCTGGCGTTCGGGCTGATGGCCGCCCTTCAGGCCACGATCGCGGCGGGCGTCTCGATCGGGCTGCTCGACCTGGACGTGGCCGGACCGACCTGGCAGCTGGTCACCGTCGCCGTGCTGGACGCGCTGCTGGGGGTGGCGCTGGGCCTGTTCGTCAGCGCGTTTGCGGCAACCGAGTTCCAGGTGGTGCAGTTCATGCCGGCGCTGGTGCTGCCGCAGTTCCTGCTGTGCGGGCTGCTGGTCGCCCGCGACGACATGCCTGCGGTGCTGAGCGCGATCTCGGATGCACTCCCGCTCTCGTACGCCGTCGACGCGATGCGCGAGGTCCAGGTCAATCCGACACCCGAGGTCTGGGGCTACGCCGGGATCATCGCCGCGTTTGCGGTCGGTCTGCTCGCGCTCGGCGCCGCCACACTCCGCCGTCGCACCGCCTGACATCCGGCACTTCCCGACGCCCTGCTCCACCGTCACCGTTCTGGAATGACCACGTTCACCACCCGTGCCCGTACATCACCAGGCCTGAGGGCCTGGTGATGTACGTACTCGCCTGGTGATGCGGCAGCAGATGACAAGATCGACAGCTCCGGTAGGCGTAGCCTGGCGCCGGGCTGCGACACGACGAGAAGGAGCGACACGGTGGTCGGGCGGGTGCTGTTGGGCCTCTCGCGCAGCGAACGGCTGCGCGACTTCCTGGAAAATGCGCCGGTCTCCCGCGCCGTGGTGCACCGGTTCATCGCCGGACCCGAAGCCGCGGACGCGGTGAGAGTCACGCAACACCTGGTCACCGCCGGGCTCACCACCACCATCGACCACCTTGGCGAGGACACGACCGACCGAGCTCACGCGCAGTCCGTCGCCGCGGCGTACGTCACCCTGCTCAAGGCACTGCTCGAGGCCGGACTGACCGGCTCGGCCGAGGTTTCCGTCAAGCTCTCCACGGTCGGTCAGGCGCTGCCCGGCGACGGTGAGCGCATCGCGTTGGAGAACGCTCGCGAGATCTGCCAGGTGGCCGCGGACGCGGGCACCACCGTGACCCTCGACATGGAGGATCACACAACCACCGACTCGACACTGTCGATCCTCGCCGAGCTGCGCAAGGACTTCCCGGCGACCGGTGTGGTGCTGCAGGCGTATCTCTACCGAACGGAAGCCGACTGCCGGAAACTCGCCCATGCCGGTTCCCGAGTTCGGCTGTGCAAGGGTGCGTACAAGGAACCCGCGACCGTCGCCTACCAGGACAAGAACGACGTCGACCGCTCTTACGTGCGCTGCATGAAGGTCCTGCTGGGAGGAGACGGGTACCCGATGCTCGCCACTCACGACCCGCGGCTGATCGAGGTCGCCGGCTCGCTGGCCGCCCGGTATCGCCGCGAGCAGCGCAGCTACGAATATCAGATGCTCTACGGCGTCCGGCCGGAGGAGCAGCGGCGGCTGGCAGCGTCGGGTGAGACGGTGCGCGTCTACGTCCCTTACGGGCACGAGTGGTATGGCTACATGATGCGTCGGCTGGCCGAGCGCCCGGCCAACGTGGCGTTCTTCCTGCGCTCCTTGGTGAGTACCCGATGACTGTTGCAATCCTGGGCGCCGGCGTGATGGGCGAGACGCTGCTCTCTGGTCTGTTGCGCGCCGGTCGCCGAGCCGAAGACCTGCTGGTGACGGAACGACGCCCGGAGCGGGTCAAGGAGCTCGAGGAGCGTTACGGCGTCGAGGTGGTGGACAATGCGCAGGCGGCTCGCCGCGCCGAGACTCTCGCTCTGGTCGTGAAGCCCCAGGACATGGGTGGCCTGCTCAAGGAGATCGCTGAAGATGTCCGATCTGGGCAGCTCGTCGTGTCGCTTGCCGCCGGCATCACGACCGCTTTCATCGAGTCGCGGCTCCCGGACGGCGTCCCGGTAGTTCGGGTGATGCCGAACACGCCGGCGCTGGTCGACGAGGGCATGGCGGCGATCTCGCCCGGTTCGCACTGCGACGAGAGCCACCTGCACGAGGCGGAGCTGCTGTTGCAGGCGACCGGCCGGGTCGTGCGGGTGCCGGAGAAGCAACAGGACGCCGTCACCGCGATCTCCGGGACCGGACCGGCGTACATCTTCTATGTCGTCGAAGCGATGATCGAGGCCGGCGTGCACCTGGGATTGCCGCGCGCAACCTCGACCGAACTGGTGATGCAGACGCTCGTCGGCTCGGCGAAGTTGCTACGGGAGACCGGCGAGCATCCGGTGGTACTGCGCGAGCGGGTGACCTCTCCGGCCGGCACCACGGCCGCGGCGGTGCGGCTGCTGGAGGAGGGCAAGGTGCGCGCCGACTTCCTCGCTGCGATCGAGGCTGCGCGGGACCGCTCCCGCTCCCTCGCCGCCGCAGCGGACGAATAACGCGCCTGGAATGACCACGTACACCACCCCTGCCCGTACATCACCAGGCCTGCAAGCCTCGTGATGTATCGACAGGCCTGGTGATGGGCGGGCGTCCTCCAGCGGCCGAGGACCTCAGCCTGCGGCGATCCGGCGTTACCGTTCGGCAAGCAGGCCTCGACGACATCCCGATTTTCCGCGAGCTGCGTATGGCCGCGCTGCGGGATTCGCCCGACGCGTTCGAGATGACCTACCAGGAGGAACGCACCCAAACCGATCAGCAGTGGCGCGAACGGTGGGCCTCAACCGACAACGCCGGCTTCATCGCGTCACTTCACGGAGCGCCCGTCGGCATCGCCGCCGGCTACTTCTCCGAACCCGACACCGTCCAGCTCGTCTCTATGTGGGTGACACCAGCCGCCCGCGGCCGCGGGGTCGGGAGCACGCTGCTCGACGCGGTGGTGCAGTGGGCCTGGCGGTGCTCTGCTCAGCAGGTGCGGCTGTGGGTCACTGTTGGCAACGATGACGCCGAGCGGCTCTACGCGGGCAGCGGCTTCGAGAGAACCGGCGAAGTGAAGCCGCTGCGATCCCGGCCCGGACGTCACGAGATCGCGATGCGGCTTCGCCGGGACGCTCACCAGACGCGAGCGCGCCGGACGTCGACCCGGATCGAAGCCGAGTAATCGGCGAGCATCTCGTCCGGCGTCATCCGCAACCCGGTTGTGATCGCACGCGCGTACTTCGCGATGTATGCGTCGCGCACCTGCGGTGGTAGGTCGACAACGAGTTCCGCTGTGCCCTCCAGCGTTACGACGTCGCCCCCACGGCCGTTGCTGTTGAGGTTGACGGCTACCCGTGGCTGCGCCCCGATATTGGCGACTTTGCGTGCACCTGGCCGGCTGCGGATCCATAACGCACTGTCGTGCCAGCAGCACCAGACCACCGAGGTCTGCGGCTGTCCGTCCGGGCGGACAGTTGTCAGCCACGCGTCCCGTTCGGTGCGCAGCCGCCGGATTGCCTTCCCTGGCAACGCCACATCAGTCATGTCGAGCACCCTTCACCAGCGGGGCGTACAACAGCGCCGATTGGCACGTACAACCGCACCGATTGGCATGTACAACCACTTGCCCGCCACCTGCTCCACCTGGCCTTCGGGAGGCGCGCAGCGTGCCATTCGCACCGACACCGGTGCGGTCGCGACGGTTCGATGCACGGCCTTAGGGTCTGGTACGTGCCCGAGCCGGTGCTGGTGATCTGGGACGACTCGCTGACCCAATACAACTTCGGCCCGTCGCACCCGCTCAACCCGGTCCGGCTCGACCTCACCATCCGGCTGGCCAAGGCGCTGGGGATCCTCGACGGTGACCACGTGCAGCTCGCCACACCGCAGCTTGCCGACGACCAGCTCCTCACCACTGTCCACACACCGCAGCTCGTCGCCGCCGCCAAGCGGGCCCGGCCTGACTACCGGCACGGTCTCGGCACCGGCGACAATCCCGTCTTCGACGGCATGCACGAAGCCAGTGCGACGATTGCCAGCGGATCGGTGCAAGCGGCACTCGCCGTCTGGCAACGAAATCCGGCGCATGCGGTCAACATCGCGGGCGGGCTGCATCACGCGATGCCGGACATGGCCTCAGGGTTCTGCGTCTACAACGACGTCGCTCTCGCCATCCGCGCATTGCTGGACGCGGGCGTCGAGCGCATCGGGTACGTCGACGTCGACGTCCACCACGGCGACGGCGTGCAGGCCGTCTTCTACGACGACCCACGCGTGCTCACCATCAGCCTGCACCAGGATCCGCGCACGCTGTTCCCAGGCACGGGGTTCCCGGACGAGGTCGGCGGACCGGCCGCGAAAGGTACCGCGGTAAACGTCGCGGTGCCGCCCGGCACCGCCGACGAGGGGTGGTTACGTGCGTTCCATGCCGTCGTCCCGCCGCTGCTGCGCGCCTGGCGACCGCAGGTTCTCGTCACCCAGCACGGCTGTGATTCACACGTCGAGGACCCATTGGCGAGCCTTGCGCTCACCGTCGACGGCCAGCGCGCGGCGTATGCCGCGCTGCACGAGCTCGCGCACGAGCTCTGTGACGGCCGCTGGGTGGCGACCGGTGGTGGTGGGTACGCGATCGTGGATGTGGTGCCGCGAGCATGGACGCACCTGCTCGGCCTGGCAGCCGGCACGCCGGTCGACCCGCAGAGCGCGGTCCCGGAGAGCTGGCGCCAGCACGTCGCCGCCCGGTTCGGGGGGCGCCACGGACCGACGCGGATGACCGACGGCGGCAGCACGGCGTACGTCGACTGGACGCACGGCGCTGATCCGGCCGACTGGCTCGACCGCGCAGTAGCGGCGACCAGGGCCGCCGTGTTCCCGCTGCATGGACTGGACCCCTGACCCCACTTCCCCATCCGTCACATCCGCCTCTACGATGCGCTCACGACGTGTCGAATCGGTGATAGAGCAGTCGGCGCGGACACGGCGTGGAGGCGGTGCGATGACTGGTCAGACCGGCCCGCTGGGCGAGGTGCGGTTCCTCACCGTCGCCGAAGTGGCGTCTGCCATGCGCGTGTCGAAGATGACCGTGTACCGGCTCGTGCACGCCGGCACGCTGCCCGCCGTCCAGGTGGGACGGTCGTTCCGCATTCCCGAGCAGGCCGTGACCGACTATCTACGCGACTCCTACGTCCAGGCCGGCTGAGCACCCTCGAGCCCCTACCAACGTGGTGGCTCGCGGGCGACTGGCCGGCCGGTACGCTGGGCCGCGGTACGCGCGCCTCGGCCTCGTGCCATCCGGGGCGCCTCGGGCGTCCTCACCCGCGACATTCCCGACCGCACAACACCAACTAGCGAGGGTGCCCAGTGGGCTCTGTGATCAAGAAGCGGCGCAAGCGGATGGCCAAGAAGAAGCACCGCAAGCTGCTGCGCAAGACGCGCGTCCAAAGGCGTCGCCAGGGGAAGTGACGCGGAGGAGGCCCGCGTGAGGAAGGCCGTTGTCGTAACCGGCGTCGCCCGTTATCTCGGCGCGTGCTTCGCCCGGATGCTCGGCGACGATCCAGCTGTAGGCCGGGTGATCGGCATCGACGTGGTGCCGCCGCAACATGACCTGGGACGTTGCGAGTTCGAGCGCGCCGACATCCGCAATCCTGTAGTGGCAGACGTGATCACCAAGGCCCGAGTCGACACGGTCGTCCACATGAACGTGCTGGCGACTCCGGTTGACGCGGGCGGGCGGGCGCCACAGAAAGAGATCAACGTCATCGGGACGATGCAGTTGCTGGCCGCGTGCCAGAAGGCTCCGACGGTGCGCCGGCTCGTGGTCAAGTCGTCGACGACCGTGTACGGCGCGAGCCCACGAGACCCGGCAATCTTCACCGAGGAAATCGCACCCAAGGCGCTGCCACGTTCGGGCTTCGCGAAAGACTCGGTGGAGGTCGAGGGCTACGTGCGCGGGTTCTCGCGGCGGCGGCCGGACGTCTACGTCACGACACTTCGGTTCGCCAACTTCGTCGGGCCCACGGTGCGCACGCCGCTGACGGAGTACTTCACGATGCCGGTGCTGCCGGTCGTGATCGGTCACGACGCCCGGCTGCAATTCGTGCACGAGGACGATGGTTTGGCTGCACTACGGCTGGCGACCGTGGAGGACCGACCAGGCACCTACAACGTCGCAGGGGACGGGATCATGCTGCTGAGCCAGGCAGCGCGGCGCGCCGGCCGACCCAACATCCCGGTTCCCGGCCTGGTGTCGTCGACCGTCGGTGCGGTGCTACGGCGGGCGAAGCTGGCGGACTTCTCACCGGAACAGATTCAGTTCCTCACCTACGGGCGCGGTGTGGACACGACGCGAATGCGCGAGCAGCTCGGATTCGAGCCCAAATACACGACCGCGCAGGCGTTCGACTCGTTCGTCGACGCTCGGTGCCGCGGCGGCATCCTGGACCCGGATCGGTTGCGCTCCGTGGAGCGGACGCTGGTTGGCCTGCTGCGCGGATCGGCCGGCGGCGGTGGCTGAGCAACCTGCAAAGAAGCGGCCTAAGCGGGCCGCCACGGCCGGTCAGCCGGCCAAGGCGACGCAAGCCCCGGCGAAGCGTTCGGCTGCGACGGCCGCCAGCCGGGAGAAGTCGGCTCGCCCGCCGACGATGCGGCGTCCCGCCGAGAAACCGGCGAAGGTCACCAAGGCCGCGGAGCCGGGACCGACCAACGTGATCGAGTTCGCGCCGGGTCGACCCGGGCAGGCGGAGCCCGGCGGCGTCGCGTCGGCGCCTGAGACGCCGGCGTCGGCGGCGAAGGACGTCAGTACCCCGGCCCAGACCACGCGACGGGTCAAACCTGCGGCGGGTCGCGGGCAGGTTCGACCGGCACACGGTGTTCGTCCGAAGCCAACCGAGGCTGGTCGCCGTGCGGCGCCGACCGCCCCGGCGCGGCGCGTGGATGACAGTCAACGGGGGACCAAACCGGCGGGTCCGCCGCGGCGGGTGCGACCGGTGCAGCGCGCGGCGCCGACTGCCGATCAGACGACGCCGGAGACGTCTGCCTCGACGTCCGGAATCGGCTCGGTCGACGAGTTCCTCGCGCTGGCTGCGCAGCTCGCCGCGCTGGTGTTCGGGCCGGGCGGAGAGGAGCGAGCGGCGCAGGCGGTCGAGTTCCTCCGCCGCCGGCTCACCGGGGATTACGAGGTCGACCCGTTCGGCTTCGACGCGGAGCTCACGGAAACGGTCTTGTTGCCGCTGCTCCGACCGCTCTACCGCCGGTGGTTCCGGGTGCGGGTCACCGGCGCTGCGAACCTGCCCGCTGACGGGCCGGCGTTGGTCGTCGCGAACCACTCCGGCACGCTGCCGCTGGACTCGCTGATGACCCAGGTGGCGGTCCACGACGAACATCCGGCGCAACGGCACCTGCGGGTGCTCGGTGCGGATCTGGTGTTCCAATTGCCGTTCGTCGGGGATCTGGCCCGCACGTCGGGAACCACGTTGGCCTGCAACGAGGACGCCGAGCGGCTGTTCGCCGCCGGCGAGCTGGTCGGTGTGTGGCCGGAGGGCTTCAAGGGCATCGGCAAGCCGTTCTCCGAGCGATACAAGCTGCAGCGGTTCGGGCGTGGCGGGTTTGTGGCGGCGGCGATCCGCGCCCGAGCGCCTATCGTGCCCTGCGCCATAGTCGGCGCTGAGGAGACGTACCCGATGGTCGGGAACCTGCGCACGGTGGCGCGACTGCTCGGGCTGCCATACCTGCCGATCACGCCGACATTCCCGTGGCTGGGCGTGCTCGGGCTGGTGCCGTTGCCGTCGAAGTGGCTGATCGAGTTCGGTGAGCCGATCCCCACGGCCGGTTACGGCCCCGGTGCCGCCGAAGACCCGACGCTGGTGTTCGAGCTGACCGACCGGGTCCGCGAGACGATCCAGCAGACGCTCCACACACTGCTCGCTCGCCGTTCCAACATCTTCTTCTGAGTCCGCTCACGGCCGCGGAAGACGGCGCGGTCTACACCGGACGTGTCCAGTCGCTGGGCCCGATGAGTACCGGCTCGATGACGACGGCGATGGCAGCGCCTGCGAGAAGTCGAGCGGCGAATTCGCTGGCGCGCTTCGCACAACATCGGTGGCCATGCGGCGGGATGAGACGGAAGAGACGACTCCAGACTCTTACGACACCTCAACGATGCGTTGCGGCCGGTGTGAAACGCCTCGCGCATAAGGTGCCGCATGCTGGCTCCCCGATGCCTTCCAGCTCGGCTGCCTGCTCTGCATCCGAGCTACATCCTGCAGCGGCACACTGGGCTAGTTTCTTGAGTCAGTACAGAGTGAGAATCGATCCACGCTGCAGCCCGATCCGGGCACGACACCATCCATGGCCGTCCGAAATCTGCTCGTGCCGATGCGCGCGCCTATCGTGCAGCCACGGACCCGGGGGATCAGCTAGCACGCCGGGTTCCCCTCTGCGAAGGCGCCGGAAACTGCGCTTCGTTACCCGATCAGATCGGTGGCGATGTCACAGAAGTCGGTGAAGAACCCCGGATGGGGTCCATGCATGCCGGTGAGCTCTTCTTCCAGGAGTTCGCCGCCCGGTTCGCTGTCTCCCAGCGTGTCGAAGATGGCACGGAAGGTCAACCTTCCGCGATCGCGCAGAACGACGTTGCCCTCGCTGTCCTCGACCACGAACGGCTGACCCACTTCGTGGGCGGTGAATTCCCAGATGTCACCCTCAATGTGACGCGCGGTGAACTCCCTGAACAGCCCATGGCCACGCACGACCATCGACGCCCCCGTTTCGGGGTTGGTCAGCACGATCCGATACCGGAAGTTGTCATGCCCAAGGAATGCCTGGCCGCCAGAGCCTTCCACCTCTCGCACCATAAAGTGGCCGCTGTTGAAGGAGACGAAGTCGATGGTGAAACCGCAGTCGTCGAAACTGCCCTCTTCCACGTCCTCGTAGTGGATGTTCTCCAGCGGTGGTGCCGCTTGGGCGACGCCGGACGCAGCCACCGCCAAGACCAGC
>JACVRX010000082.1 GCA_014534205.1 Jiangellaceae bacterium | reverse complement strand
TGCGATGAGATCGCCTCGGCCGGTGCCGATCCTCTGAGGAGGCGGCGGCAATTCGCGCCCTCAGCGGCGCCCTGGCCAATCGGTGCGGTTCCAGGATCAGCTCACGTCGTCCCAGGTGCATGACATCCGGCCGATTCGGCGAACCATCGGGACGTGCACGTGCGCCGCCCGGAGCCCGATGTGTCGCCTACCAGGTGTCGGTGGTCTTGCCGACCTGCCCGTGCTCCGTGCTGGCTCCGCCTCGCCGGGATTCGCCACGTTGGCCGCCGGAGCTGCTCCAGCGTCCTGCGCGGCGTGTCGGTCTCCAAAGCCTGAGCCGTGACGCGCGGGTCTTCCTCGTCACCGATCCGTCGTGTCCCGCCCGGACGGGTACACGTCGTCGGCGTCGACTGTACGCCGGGGCCTCCCTTCGGCGTCGAGGTCATGCTCGCCCGCCCTGCCCGACGATTCATCGACCTCCACCACACGCTCCTCGACCCTACGCGGCGATTCATCGACGTCGACCGCACGCTCGTCGCCCCTCCGCGGCGACGTCTCACCCAGCAGATCACCGAACAAGTTTCGGTAGCCCAGTACCGCCCGGCGCAGCTGCTCCGTCGTGGCTTCGCCTCTACGGTTCCGCTCACTGATCTCGTGGGCTTCGCGGTAGTTGCCGAGTGTGCGCGCGTGGTCGACGGACAAATGCGACACCCGCTCGTCGTAGTCGCCGGTAGGGTACCCGCGCTCCGCCATCAACTCCGTGATCAGTTCGTCCGCCGATCCCAGCGAGTTCTCGGGGTCGTCGACGAACTGGGCCTGGATCTCCTGCCAGCGCGCCGTAAAACGCTCACGTGCCTCCGGCGACAGTTCGCGCAACTGCAGTTCCGCCCGCCGGGCTTCCCGCTCGCGCAGCTCCTTCTCGGCGGCGAGCCGACCCGCGCGCTCCTCGACGGCGCGGTCGTATTCGGGACCGAACCGCTGCTGCAGCTGGCGCCGGCGGCTGAAGTACCAGGCAAGTCCTGCGACCACCAGCACTGCGAGGACGACCAGAACGATGATCAGAACCTCTGTAGACGACATGATCTCCTCCTTCGCGAGCGGATATTCCCTGTCTACGGTCGCGCAATCCCGTGCCCGCGTTACGGCTTGTCGACCGGCACGACGACGGCTTCTCGCAGCATCCGCCGGGTGAGCGTCACGCAGGCCGATCGCTCGGCGAAGGGAAGATCTCCGACCCGCACCGGGGAACTGGCGAGCAGCAAGCGCAGCGCCGGCTCGCAGTACGCGGGGAACGTGATCGTCCGATCCGAGAGGACCAATGCGATGCGATCCGATGTCGCGGCGGTGATCCGCCAGCGCAGCCCCGGTCGCCGCTGGACGACAGTGTCGGCACCGACCTGCGCTGCCGCGCGTAGCTGCGCGAGTGGGCGGATGGGCTCTGGTCGGATGCTGCGCCACACCCGCCGGCGTAGCCGCGCCGCTATGCGGGCGGCGTCAGGGTGCTCCAGCCACCGCCGCAACTCGGCGGCGGTGGCTGCTAGCTCGGGCGCCAGCTGAACCGGGTCGGTGATGTCCAGCCCCACCGGGAAGCCAGATCGCAACGGCGCGTGCTCCAGGGCAAGGTCGAGCAGTGCCTCGACGAGCGCATATCTCGTCAATCCGCGCAGGCCGAGAGTCAGGTGCAGGCTCTGCTCACCAAGTGCCTCCGCGGCGTGTATCCAGCCGCGCGGCAGGTACAGCGCGTCACCGGACTCGAGCACGACGTCCAACGCGGGCGTCGCTTCCACCGCCGCGCCGACCTCGGTCGCCGCTGCGCCACTCGGCTGCCGCTCCAACGGGTCGGGAAACACCGGCTCGTGGATCCGCCAGCGTTTTTGCCCGGCAACCTGCAGCACGAACACGTCGTGGGTGTCGTAGTGGCTCGCGAAGCCGCGGCTGCCCGCGGGCGTGAGATAAGCGTTGACCGCCACCGGCACGCTCAGCTCACCTGCCAGGGCCCCAGCGAAGCTGATCAACGGGGGCCACAGCCGGTGCAGCCCCTGCAGGACCAGCGTGGCACCGGCGGCGTACAAGTCGAGGACCTTCTCGTCCAGAACCTGGTCGGCAACTTCGGCGCCGGCTCCACCCGGGCCGGTGAACTGCGCGCCTGGAAGGAGCTCCCCATCCTGGGCAATCCGCAGGAACGGCGTGCGCAGGCCACGCTGGCTGAGCAGCTCGTCGACGTCGTCGAGGCTCAGCAGGTCGGCATAGCCAGGCAACCGGCCCGTCGCCGCGAAGTCGCGGGCCCGGGACAGCAGCGGAGAGCGACCCCAGTGGTCACGCGCGAAGTCGGCCGGTTCGACGTGCACACAACGGGCCAGCGCCTGTCGCGACTCGGTCAGGGTCAGGATGCGCCGCTGTCGGCGCCGCGGTCCGCACCACCGTCCGCGCCCCCGTCGGTGCCGACCGCGGTGGCGCCACCGTCGGCGCCGCCATCGGTCCCTTGCGGATTGGCGCCACCGTCCAGCGGCCCTTCGTCGGTCGCGCCGCCGTCGGCCCCGCCGTCACCACCGCCAACCGTGGCCCCGGCATCGCCAAGCCCCTCGGTGCCCACCTCGTCCGCGGCGTCTCCGGTGGTCTGCATGTCGTCGTCGCTCAGCGTCATTGCGTCCTCCCTTCCTCGTGGCCCGGCACTTTAACGGGAAGATCAGCTCTGGCGTAGCGCGGGAAGGAGTTCCTGCTTGGCGAACTGGAAGAACTGCTGCTGCAGAGGTCCGACCTGACCGATGAAGACCTCGTCCATGCCGGCGTCTACGTATTGCTGGACGGTGCGGCGGTGCTCTTCGAGATCCGGCCCGCAGCTCAGTTTGGAGCCGATCCGATCAGCGTCCACGAGCTCCGATGCCTGCATGAAGTGCTCCGGCGTCCGCAATTCCTGGGCGAGCTCGCCGGCGAGCCCAGTGTTTGCCCAGAGCCGATGCGCGGTCTTGACGGCGTCGTCGCGGTCCGGCCCGAAACACACCTTCACGCTCGCCTGCTTCGGCTTGCCGCGTCCGCCGGCCTCCTCGAAGATCCGGATGGTGTCGCTGTCCGGCTTCGTGGTGACGAAGCCGTCGCCGACCTGCCCGGCCAGCTCGGCAGCCTGCGGACCGAGCGCCGAGATGTACACCGGGATTGTGGACTCCGGCGCGGAGTACAGCCGCGCATGTTCGACCGTGTAGTGAGGCCCTCGATGGGTCACCACCTCGCCACTCCACAGCGCCCGCATGACCTCGATCGCTTCTTCCATCATCGCCAGCCGTTCGGCTGTAAGCGGCCAGCGGTCGCCCAAAACCTGCTCGTTGAGCGCCTCGCCGCTGCCGACGCCGAGTACGAACCGGCCACCGAGCTGCAGTGACGCGGTTGCCGCGGCGTGCGCGACGATCGCCGGATGGATGCGGATCATCGGGCAGGTGACATGGGTCGAGACCGGCAAGTCGATCTCGCGGGACAGGGCCCCGATCACGCCCCAGACGAACGGGCTCTGGCCCTGCTCGTCGTTCCACGGATGGAAGTGGTCGGAGATGGCGATCGAATCGAAACCGGCGTCCTGGGCCATCACCGCCTGGCTGACCAGGTCGTCCGGCCCCCATTCCTCACAGGCGAGAAAGCATCCGAACCGCGTCACAGGCCTCGCCCTACCCGCCTCCGGACTGTGGAAACCATGGTGCGCACGGGCACACTGGGTGCATGCCAGCGACCAAGGTGACCGTCGAGGTCGACGGCCGCCGGCTCGGATTGTCGAATCTGGACAAGGTCCTCTACCCGGCCGCCCACACCACGAAGGCCGAGGTGATCGATTACTACACCCGGATGGCTCCGGTGTTGCTGCCGCATCTGGCCGGTCGGCCGCTCACCCGCAAACGCTGGCCGGACGGCGTCGCCGAGGAGAGCTTTTTCGAGAAGAACGCGCCGCGCGGCACGCCGGCGTGGGTGCGCACGGTGACGCTCCCGACTCCGGGCAGCACCAAGGACCGCGAGACCATCCGGTACGTCGTATGTGACGACGTACCGACGCTGGTGTGGCTCGCGAACCTGGCGGTGCTCGAGCTGCATGTGCCGCAGTGGCGGGTCGACGGTCGGCGGCCCGTCAACCCGGACCGGCTGGTCGTCGATCTCGACCCCGGGGCGCCCGCCACGGTGGTCGAGTGCTGCCAGGTTGCGCTGCTGCTGGCGCAGGCACTCGCCGAGCAGGAACTGCCCGCATACCCGAAGACCAGCGGCTCCAAAGGGATGCAGATGTACGTGGCACTGGACGGCAGGGCGGACGCTGGCGAGGTCCACGCGTACGCACGCCGGCTGGCCGAGCGGCTGGAGAAGGAGCATCCACGACTCGTCGTCTCGCGCATGGACAAGCGGCTGCGTCGCGGCAAGGTGCTGGTCGACTGGAGCCAGAACAACGCCACGAAGACCACGGTCGCGCCGTATTCGCTGCGTGGTCGGGACGAGCCGACCGTTTCCACGCCGGTCAGCTGGGAGGAGGTCGAGCGCGCGGCCCGGTCGGCCGCGCGTGTCCGGCGGCCGCTGCGCTTCGACTACCGCGACGTCCTCGGCCGGGTCGACGAGCTCGGCGATCTCACCGCGCCGTTGCACCAGGAGGCCCATCCACTGCGGTCGTGACCGCGCGGGTTGCCGTGCGGGTACCTCCGGGGCCCTCACCAGGTCTGCCGGTGCACGGGTGGTGTACGTGGTCATTCCGGAGAGTAACCGTGCACGACTGGTTCGCGGACGACCTCACCGGGGAGCTTGTCCGGGCGCAGGCCGCGCCAGACGGGGTGCCGAAGCCGGCCATCGACCGTCCATTGGCCGTAGGCCACCTCCCCCACCAGTTCGGGACGGACCCAGCGCGCGCCTCTGGCGTGCCGCGGATCGACCGGTCCCACGAACGGCGAGTCCGTGGTGGCCAGCCGGCGCAACTGCGCGGAGAGATCGTCGAGCATGGCCTCGTCGAAGCCGGTGCCAACCGCGCCCACGTAGCCCAGCCCGCCCGGCACCGGCAGGCCCATCAACAGAGAACCGAACGTCGAACCGCGCCGACCCTCGCCCGGGGAGTAGCCACCTATCACGACTTCCTGGGTTTGCATGATCTTGATCTTCAGCCAGTCTGGCGACCGCTGCCCGGGCCGGTACGGCGAGTCCAGCCTCTTGGCGACGATCCCCTCCAGCCCCATGCGTCTACCGGCCTCGAGCAGGTCGGCGCCTCCGCCGGTGAACGCCGGTGAGACCTGCCAGTGCGGGCCGGCCGCCAGCAGGCCCTCCAGCTGCCTCCGGCGCTCGGCGAACGGCCGGCCGATCGCGGAATACCCGTCGAGGGCGAGCACGTCGAAGACCACGTAAGTGACCGGTACCCGTCGGGCCAGCTCGCGGGCCCGGGCTTCAGCCCGGACGTGCATACGCGGCGCCAGCGCCTGGAAATCCGACCGGCCGTCCGCGCCGAGCACGGCAACCTCGCCGTCCAGCACCGCTCTGCGCCCGCCGAGCGCAGCGGCCAGGCCGGCCAGCTCCGGGTATGCCACCGTCGCGTCGATCCCGTTGCGCCCGACCAGCCGCACCCGGCTCGGCGTCACCTCGGCGAGAATGCGCACCCCGTCGAATTTCAGCTCGTACGACCAGCGGGCGTCCTCGCTGGGATGCGGTAGCGTCCCCGCCACGGCGAGCATCGGACGCAGTTCCACTGCTCTCATCCGTAAGTCACCGGCCCCTCAGGCAATGCCGGAAGGAGCCAACGCTTGATCAACTGACGGGTCTGCCTACAGATAGAGGCCGGTCTGGCCGTCCCCCAGCCGCTCCGACGCGACGGCGTGCAGGTCCCGCTCGCGCAGCAGTAGATAGTCGTCGCCGCGGACCTCGACATCAGCACGGTCCGCCGGGTCGAACAACACCCGGTCCCCAACCTCGACGGTACGCACGTTGTTTCCGACGGCCACCACGCGCGCCCACGCCAGCCGGCGGCCCACTTCTGCGGTAGCGGGAATCACGATGCCGCTGGACGAGCGACGCTCTCCGACCTCGCCGTCGACAGCGACGAGAACCCGGTCGTGCAGCATGCGCATCGGCAGCTTGTCAGGCGAATCCGCGTTCACGACATCGAGCCTACGGGCGTGCTGTCACCGTCGGCGCCGCGCACGCCACACCAGCAGGGCGAGGCCGACGAGCGCGCCGACAGCCGCGCCGACGACCTCGGGTTTCGGCCGGCCGTCTGCCGTGGTGATGTTCTCGCGCAGGGCCGCCACGCCTCGCCGCGCGGCCCGCCGTGGGTTAGCCCGGTCGACGAGCGCGTCGATCCGAGCGGCGAGCCGATCGGTGGTGTCGTTGAGCTCCTGCTCCATTTCCGCCGGCGTGCGGGGCTCCTGCCGTTGCCGCGACGGCGACGGCATCGGCTGGCGCGACGCGGGGAGCACCGAATCGGGCGTGGTCACTGTCACCGTCCGCGGGTCGACGAAGCTGGTCGGGCACCACGGTAACGGCTCTGGCCCACTCGCGGATCGAAGCCGTACGGCAGCTCCAGTCGGTGCCGGCGGAGCAACTCCTCGTTGGCGAGCAGGCTTGCAGTACGTCCATCGGCGACGATCGAGCCTTCGGAGAGGATCACCGAACGCTCACACAGTTCCAGGGCATACGGCAGGTCGTGCGTCACGACCAGCAATGTGACGCCCAGGCCGTCCAGCACCTCGGCGAGCTCCCTGCGGCCGGCCGGATCGAGGTTGCTCGTCGGCTCGTCGAGCACCAGGATCTCCGGCTCCATCGCCAGGACGGTCGCTACCGCGACCCGGCGTCGCTGCCCGAACGAGAGGTGATGTGGCGGGCGGTCGGCGACGTGCCCCATCCCGACCGCCCGGAGGGCAGCGTCGACGCGTCGGTCGAGCTCCGCACCGGACAGGCCGAGATTGGCGGGGCCGAATGCGACGTCGTCGCGGACGGTCGGCATGAACAGCTGGTCGTCGGGGTCCTGGAAGACGACGCCGACCCGGCGGCGGATCTCCCGCAGCGCCTGCCGGTCGCCTGGCCTGATCTCCAGGCCACCTACCCGGACCGATCCGAGACCTCCGGACAGGATGCCGTTGAGGTGAAGCACCAGTGTGGTCTTGCCCGCACCGTTGGGCCCGAGTAGGGCGACGCGCTCACCGCGGCCAATCGTCAGGTCGATGCCGTACAGCGCCTGGTGACCGTCCGGATACGCGAACGCGAGGCCCCTGACCTCGAGCGACGGTGTCACGGCGACACCCGGCTGGCGACCGCGATCGCGAGGGCGGCTGCTGGCAGCAGCGCAGCGACCGCCCAGGCAGCGGGCGGCGCGGGCGGCGCATCGCTGATCGGCATGGCGCCGCTGTAACCGCGGGCGAGCATGGCGAGGTGGACCCGTTCACCGCGCTCGTAGGTGCGTACGAACAACGCTCCGGCGCTGCGGGCGATCACTCGCAGGTGGCCGAGGTGCCGTCCGTCGAAGGCCCGCGAGTCCTGCGCGATGCGCATGCGCTGCAGGTCACCGACGACCACGTCGAGGTAGCGGACCATGAACGCGGCGATCTCGACGAGCCGGGCGGGTAAGCGCAGCCGCTGCAAGCCGAGCAGCAGCGCGCGGGCGTCCGTCGTCGCGGCCAGCAGGATGGACGCGACGACTCCGATGGTGGCCTTGGCCAGCAGGTTCCACGCGGCGAGCAGGCCCGCCTCGCTGAGCGAGAGACCGAGGACGTTTACCCGGTCGCCGGTGGCGACGATCGGCAGCAGCAGGGCGAACACCACGAACGGCAGCTCCACCACCATGCGGCGGGCGATGTACCCGATCGGCACCCGACCGCCCACTGCCACCACGCCGAGCAGGCCGGCATAGGCAGCGAACGCCCAGTAACGGTGCGCCGGCGTAGCTACCACGGTCAGGACGAACAGCACCAGCGACGACAGCTTCAAGTGCGCCGGCAACCGGTGGACCACCGAGTCGCCATGCCGGTAGAGCAGGTGGGCGTGCCCCGTGCTCATCAGCGCGGAGCCGACCGGCTGCCAGCCCGACCCGGGCGCCGGCCCACCGCACGGAACACCAGAGAGCCCAGCAGCGCGGTGACGAGCAGTCCGACGATTCCCGCCACGCCGACCGGGATGCCGGCAACCGCGCCGTAGTCGGCGAGCGGCAAGGCGGCGAACAGGTGGTCCCGGGCGTTCTGCAGGAACCCCAACGTTCCCGCGACGTACTCGAGGCCGTCGGGCTGCGTGCTGGCGACGAAGCTGAGCACGCCAGCGACGCCCACGGCGACCAGCCCGGCGCCGATCAGCACGCTCCGCGCGTCAGGGGTGACCGCCGGAGCGGGTGCCGGCACCTCGACCGTAGAGCCGTCAGCTCGGCGCAGCCGGAGCGACGACCGCAGGCCGCGTGCGGCGTACATCAGGTCGGGACGAACGGCGACGACCGCGCTCACGGTGAGGCCCGTGATCATCGCCTCGCCGATGCCGATGAGGGTGTGCCAGCCCATCATGGTCGCCACCAGCGCGCCCAGCGGCAGGCTCGCCTGCCCGCCGGCGGCGAACAGCACCACGA
>JACVRX010000070.1 GCA_014534205.1 Jiangellaceae bacterium | reverse complement strand
TCGACGCCGGCGGGACACTCGCCATCGCCGGCATTCACCTGAGCGACGTGCCGACGCTCAATAACCAGCGGCACCTGTTCCGGGAACGGCAGTTGTGCAGCGTCACGGCGAACACCCGCGAGGACGGCCGGGCCTTCCTCGACGTTGCCGCGGATCACCGGCTGCACGTGACGACCACGCCGTACCCGTTTGACACGGCCGACGAGGCGCTGGCCGACCTGGCCGCAGACCGGGTCAACGGAGCCGCTGTGCTGCGGCTGCCAACTTGACGGCGAGCCCGGGCACTGCCGCCGCGACGACAACCACCAGCAGGTCGGTCAGACTGATCAACTCGACGCTCAGCACCGTCTGCAGCGGTGGGAGCACGACCGGCGCCAACTGCAGCACCACCGCGCCAGCCACGGCGACGTCGAGGAAGCGTGGCCTACGTGCGTGCGCGACCCCGGAACGACGCAGCGCGAGCGCAATCCCGAGTTGTGCGAGCCCGAGGACCAGGAAGAGCATCGTCTGCCACGGCCGGCCGGCTTCGCGCGCCCACAGGGCGACCGCCATCGATACGGCTGCCAGCAGCAGTCCAGTCCAGGCGATCCGCTGCCACAGGCCGGAGCCGAGCACGAACTCGCCTGGCGACCGTGGGCGTCGCCGCAGCACGTCCGGCTGGGCCGGCTCGGCACCGAGAGCAACGCCTGGCAGTCCATGCGTCAGCATGTTGATCCACAGAATCTGGGCCGGTAGTAGCGGGACAGCGAGCCCCGCGAACGGCCCCACCAGCATGACCAGCACCTCCGCCAGCCCGCCGCTCAACCCATAGCGCAGGAAGGTGCGAACGTTGGCGTAGATGCGCCGCCCTTCCTCGATTGCGGCGACCATCGTCTTCAGGTTGTCGTTCGTCAGCACCAGGTCGGCGGCCTGCCGGGCGACTTCAGTCCCGTCGCGTCCCATGGCGACGCCGATGTCGGCGCGGCGCAAGGCGGGTGCGTCGTTGACTCCGTCGCCGGTCATGGCGACGACCTCGCCGCGGTCCTGCCAGGCCCGGACGATGTCGAGCTTCTGCTCGGGCCGGGTCCGGGCAAACACCCGAGCCCTCGCCAGCCGGTCGGCGGCAAGGCCGTGCTCGAGCTCCGCACCGGTGACGATCTCGGTGCTGCTATCGGCCATCCCGACGCGGGACGCCAACGTGGCCGCGGTCCCCGGGTGGTCGCCGGTGATCAAGAGCAGCTGTACCCCTGCGGTACGGAACGCGCGCACGACGTCGGCTGCGTCGGACCGGGGCGGGTCGATGATCGCGACCAGTCCGGCGAGCTCCAGCCCTTGCTCGGCGTGTTCCGCATCGACCGGCCCGTCAACCAGGCGGTGAGCGACGGCGAGCACCCGGTAGCCGTGATCGGATAGTTCGCGAGCCTTCGCACGGGCGGCGGCGACGTGGCCGTCCTGGACGAGCCCGGGAACGTCGAGCATCACCTCCGGTGCCCCCTTGCACACGACGAGCGATCGCCCGCTCGGCGTGTCGTGCACCGTGGTCATGCTTTTACGCACACTGTCGAACGGCACCTCCGACGTACGCGGGTACAGCCGCCGCAAGGCGGCCGGCTGCCCTCCGCCCTTCGCGGCAGCGGCGAGCAGCGCCGCTTCGGTTGGGTCGCCCAGCGGCCGCCACAGCCCGTCAGGACTGTCCGGCGGCTGCAGGCTCGCATCGTTGCAGAGCACCAGGTCGCGGAGCAGGTCGTCCAGCTCGGCGGTGTCGAGCTCCGGTGTGTCGGACGGGGCAGCGCGCAGGGAGCCTTGCGGGTCGTAGCCCTTCCCGGTGGCGACGTACTCGCCGCGCGGCGTCCACAGCCGTTCGGCGAACATGCGCCCTTCGGTCATTGTCCCGGTCTTGTCTGCCGCGACGACGGTCACCGATCCCAACGTCTCGACGGCGGGCAGCTTGCGCACGACGGCGGCTTGCCGGGCCATCCGATGTGCGCCCAACGCGAGGGCGAGTGTCACCACTGCCGGCAGCGACTCCGGCACCGCTGCCACCGCCAGACTCACCGCAGTGAGCACCATCTCCTCCGCCGGACGACCGCGCAGCAGCCCGGAGACCAGCACGAGACCGGAGAGGGCCACGGCCACCAGTGCCAGGACTCGTCCCAGCGAAGCCAGCCGCTGCTGCAACGGGGTGGGTGGTGGCCCTTGACTCGCGATCAGCTCAGCGATGCGGCCGAGCGCGCTGGCACTACCGGTACGGGTGACCACGGCAGCGCCACGCCCGCGGGTGACGACGGTGCCGGCGTACACGACAGCCGTGTCGTCGTCGGCCACCGCTTTGTCGACCGGGACGGCTTCACCAGTCAGCGCCGCCTCGTCGACCTGTAGCCGATAGCTCTGCCACAGCCGGGCGTCGGCCGGAACGACGTCCCCGGCTTCGAGCAGGACGATGTCCCCCGGTACCAAGTCCCGTGCCGGGCGGATCCCGGCCCGGTTCTCACGGACTACCCGGGCGACCGGTGCGGCGATCCGGCTTAGCGCACTGAGGGCGCGCTCGGCACGTAGCTCTTGAAACACGCCCACCGTGGTGTTGAGCACCACCACGACCGCGATGACCGCGAAGTCGGTGAAGTCGCGCAGCAGGACCGTGAACATTGCCGCTGCGAGGAGCAGCAGGATCATCGGGTCCCGCAGCTGTGCACCGACCCGGGACAGGACGCTGGGCGGGGCCGGTTCGCGGATCGTGTTCGGCCCGTGTTCGGCCAGCCGGCGCGCCGCCTCGTCCTCCGACAGGCCAGGCGGCGCGCCGGTGGCGTCGTCGAGCACCAAGTCAGCGTGCCATGTACCCGCCGTCGATGTAGAGCTCCAACCCGGTGACGAACGAGGCGTCGTCACTCGCCAGGTAGGCCACGCCGGCGGCGACCTCCTGCGGCCGGCCCAAGCGGCCCATCGGGGTGAGGTCGATCATCACCTGCTCGAACTCAGTGCCCCTTGCCGGTTCCAGGATCGGAGTGTCGATGAACCCCGGATGGATCGAGTTCACCCGGATGTGCTTTTCCGCCCAGTGCAACGCAACGTTCTTCGTCAAGGTGCGGACGGCTCCCTTGGCGGCGTGGTAGGCCGGGGACGTGCCGAAGCCGCCACTGGTGCCGAAGATCGAACTGATGTTGATCACCGACCCGTGTGGCGACTGGGCCAACAGCGACGCGGCGACCTTCATGCCGAGGAATACGCCCGTCTGGTCAATGCTGACCGTCCGCTCGTAGTCCTCCAGCGACGTCTCCTCGATCGTGGCCAGATCGCCGTGCCCGGCGTTGTTGACGAGGATGTCCAGTCCGCCGAACTCATGCGCGGCGGTTTCGACCGCGTGCTGCCACTCGCTCTCTGACGTCACGTCGTGATGGACGAACACCGCGCGTCCGCCACCGTCGCGGATGTTCTTGGCGGTGAGCTCGCCGGCCTCGTCCTCGATGTCGGTCACGACGACCGCGGCGCCCTCCTGGGCCAGCCGGAACGCCGTCGCATGGCCGATGCCGCTCGCCGCTCCGGTGACCAGCGCCACCCGTTCCTCGAGCCTTCTCATCGCATCCTCCTGTCCAATTGTGCGGCTAGGTGGTCACCGGTCGCTGACCGCTACGGGACGCTCGCTGCACAGCGACGATCACTGCTGTCACCCCCAGCCCGAAGAGCACCACACCGGTGAGGAGCAGGCTGAGCCCCACCGCGAACAGGGCCGGCACGGTGGCTGCCGTCTGACTACGGACGCTGACGCCGGCAGAGCCGTCGGCGTTCATGGTGACGACCGTCCAGTCGCCGTCCTGAACCCCCCAGTTGAGGGTCTGCTGGCCGGAGCCCGTGACCTGTTCGGTCCAGATGTCGGCTGGCGCGGGCGGCGTGGCCGGCGCGTCGCCGGGCACTGTTCGGGAGTCGTTCGGCTGCGGCCCACCGACGACCAGCCGCTCCACGCCAGCGAGATACCTGGCTACATCGGCGGCTGGTGCGATGCCGACGAACACCGCTTCGTCGGCATCCGACGTCACTCGAACGCGGACCGTGCCGACCAGCGATTGGAGGACATCCCAGTCGGCGTCGACGCCGCGCAGCTCGATCGTCTCACTGGCGATCGCATAGCTGCTCGTGTCGTACGTCTGTGTGCCGAATGACACGTAACCATCGTTGTCGCGTAGCTGGTCGACGACCAACGCAGTCCCACCTGCAGCCATCAACGGCATGGCGATCAGCGTGACCAGGACACCGATCACCAGAGTCGTGACCCGGCCCGCGGTCCACGAGCTGCTCGGCGGTTGCGTTGGCGCAGAACCGGCGCGGTTGCCGAGTGCAGGTGCTGCGGGTCGCGCGTGCTGGATCGTCAGCCTGCCGCCGGGGTCGTGCCCGCCCATGTCCAGGCGGAACGGCGGGTACTGGTCGGTCATCAGACCGGCATACGCAGCCACGCGGAGCACCCAGCGGTTCAGGCCGAGCACCAGGTCGTACACCGGCTGCGGGTAGCGGCCGGTGAAGGCCAGCACGATCGCGGCGATGAACACCAGCAGGCCGATGAGGCCCCCGACTGCCCAGCTGAAGTTCTGGTTGTCGTACTGCCACGCGACCCAGGTGCCGCCGCCGATGAACAGGGCGACCAACAGGTAGTGCGGGATCGCGAGCAGCCACCACTGGACGAGCACAAGGCCACGCGACAACCGCTCCGGATACGCGACGTCTAGTCGAGCGGGATAGTCCGGCACGTCGGCGAGCGTGAACGGCGGATACCGGTCGGTGCCCAGCGCACCGTACGTGTAGTACTGCACCCGCCAACTCCAGCGCAGCACTCCGACGTTGAACTCGAAGATGGCCCGTGGATACCGGCCGGTGAACAGGATCGCGACGAACGCGACCGCGCTGAGCAGCACGAAGGCCACCCAGAGGAATGCCAGTACCACGTAGTGCGGGATGGCAAGGAACCACTTGACCAGCCACAGCCAGCGCGACAACGGGCTGTCCAGGGCGCCTTCCACTCGCAGCGGATACGTTTCGGTGGACGCCATGAGAATCGCCTCCTCTACTCCAAGCCTGGCCGCACGGTCGGTCCGGGAATACGGCCGAAAGTCCTCACTACGGAGTCCAAAACGCACGAGCAATTCGGTCGTGGCGTTCGGCATACCGACAGGAGCAGCGGTGGGGGCGGTGGTGCCATGCGCGTCACCGTCGGCCGGTCGACGCGTTGTTCCTGTCGCTCTGCCGGGTTCCATCCGCCGGGCTGCGGTGCCGGTGCGCGAGCAAGCGGCGCCGTGAACTACCTGAACGAGGTCGCCGAAACCGTCGTCTCCCGGGACGAGTGCCGCGTCGGCGTGCCGCGGTGGGGACCACGAACCGCCAGGTAGGACACGGCCACGAACACGAGCAGCTGGAGGAACTTGATGAGAAGACCCCAGAGCTCGAACGGCGGGTCCCGTAGCTCGGCGGCTGCAAAGTAGACGCCGATCACCAATGCATCGAAGAGTGCGATCAGTATCCAGATCCACCTCCGGCGGACGACAAGCAGCACGACCGCGATAAGGGCGAACACCCCGCCCGAAGAGAGCCCGAACCCGAGCAGGTCGCCCGCGGAGCCGTCGGCGCTGCTGCCTATGTCGAGTGTGCCGAAGCCGATCAGGAGATAGAGGACTGCGACGGCTGCGGCCGCAGCGGCTGCGCCGATCTCGATACGTCGGATTTCTGCCGCCACAAGCTGCTTCCTGGCGTTCACGTGGACACGTCACTGGGTGCGGCACGGCGGACAAGATCCGCACCCCAGGCCTCGGCTCGCTCCAGCTCGCCGGTGCGCAGCGGACCCTCCATGTCCTCGACGATGAAGCCTTCCGGCTCGCCGATCAGCTCGTACGCGTGTCGTCGCAGTCGGCGGGCGATGCCTGAGCGGCTCCGCCGGCCATGCGCGCGTCCACCCGGGTGTCGAAGGCAGCCGCCCTGGCACCCTTGGGTGCCTTGGGAAGCTCGCCGAACCAGTCGCGCACGCCCGGACCCTCGGCCTCCGGTTCGATCTCGTGCTGCTCCTCCGCGGCTTTCTTCGCCTCCGAAGACAGCCCCATCTTCCGGGTCGTGCCGGACGACATCCCGCGAATGTGGGTCGGCCCGCCCACCACGAGCAGGTCTGCCGCTCGGAGTTCACCCGGATCCGACTCGCCGACTCGTAGGCAGACGACATCGACGCCAGTTGCGGCGTCTTGGGCGCCTCGAGCGATCGCCTCCGCGATCTGTCGTGTGTTGCCGAACATGCTCTCGTGCAAGACAACGATCTTCATGTGATTCATTCTGTTCCACGGCGACGCGGAGGACGATGGCCTTTGGTCCCGGGTCGGCAGGACCATCACCGGCCCGCCGGCCGGAGAGCGCCATGTCGCGGGGCTCGCGTACACGTACGAAGAGTCGCCGGGTGCACCGACGAGGACCGGCCGGCTTCGCCTAGTCCGGCTCGATGCGGGGACGTGGGCGAAGCCACGGCTCCCTCACGGGTGGTGGCCGCACGACCCCGGCAGCGTGCTGCACCGTGAGGTCCAGCGGTCGCGTCGTGTCGACGGCGACGGCGTCCGGCCAGGAGTCGAACTCAGCGGACATGGCCGCGGCGATCGTCTCGTCGGCGTCAGAGACGCCGAGCCGTGCTCGCATCCGCTCGGCCACCACATCAGGCAGCGACATGCAGTGCAGCGGAATCAGGTCGGTGTGCGTGCTGGCCGCCAGCGCGGCGGCCTTCGCACGCCACTCCTGATCGCTCCAGGAGGCGTCGAGGACGACCGACTCGCCCATCCCGAGTAGTCGCTCGGCGCGGCTGAGCAGTTCCGTGTAGGTACGAGTGGTCCAGGAGGCCGCGTAGATCCCTTCACCGTACGGCGCCGGCGCCGGTCGTTCCGGGTCCAGGCCGGCGAGCTCTTTACGCAACCGGTCGCTGCTCAGGACGGTCAATCCGAGCTGGTCTGCCAGGGCGCCGGACAGCGTCGACTTCCCGGTGCCCGGCAGGCCGCCGACCAGCACCATGGTGACAGCAGAGGCGCGGAGATGCCGGCGGGTGAGCTCGGTCAGCACACGTGCTTCCATGGCGGCGACAGCATCACCTTGCTGATGGCGCACGCAGGCGACCTTGGCCCGAACGAACGCACGATAGGCAACGTAATGGTGCAGCAACGACGACGGCGCCGGGTCACCGCTGAACTCCATGTACCAGCCGAGGAACCGGCTGCCGAGATCGGGTGCTCCGAGATGCTCCAGATCCATTGCGAGGAACGCGGCGTCATCGATCTGATCGAGGTGTCGCAGGTGGTCGTCGAACTCGATGCAGTCCAGGATGCGCGGGCCGTCGGGCAGGCAGAAGATGTCGTCCGCAAGCAAGTCGCCGTGTCCGTCCACGATGTGACCGCCCCGAGCACGGGCTGCGAACAGCGGCTCTCGCCCGGCCAGGAAGCGCACGGTGAGCCGCTCCACCTCGGTCACCGCTCCCGGGTCGAGCACGCCACCACGAAACGGACGCACCTGGTCGAAACTCGTGGTCCAGCGCCCGCGAAGCGCCCCAATGCTTCCGTCTGCCGAGACCTGCGGGCTGCGGTCGCACCGTTCGTGGAACGCGGCGACAACGTGCGCGATGCGGCGGAGTTCGTCGTCGACCGGGACGCCGGCTCGAACCAGTGCGGACAGCCGCCGGTTCTCCGGCATCCGGCGCATGACGACCAGATGCTCGCATGGACGCTTGTCCGAGCCGATGACATCCGCGACGCCGATATAGACGTCCGGTGCCAGCCGCCGGTTGAGGGCGACTTCCCGATGACAGACGTATGCGCGCGCCGCCACAGTGCGGAAGTCGAGGAACCCGAGGTCAACCGGCTTCTTCATCTTGTAGGCGTACTCGCCGGCCAGGAACACCACCGCAGCGTGTGTCTCACGGACGTCGTACGCCGCCGTGTTGATGGCTTGTCCGCCGGCTGACGCATCGATCTGGTTACTGCTCGGATCGAGCGCAGGTGCAGCAATCACCTGGATCCCACCGCAGTCGACCGTGGCCTTGCTGACCTGCAACGATGCGGCACTCTGTGCACGCCGTGCCGAAGATCCGGCCTTGGCAGCTGATCAGGCATGGCTGGTCACCGACAACGCCGCTTCGACGCGCACCGAGCCCGCGAGTTGACCCAAAGTATTGCGCACTGCGCCGGTGAACACGTCGAGATCCGGGTATCCGCCCTGGTCACCGACGGCAGCGAGGTTCAGCTGCCCTGCATAGCTGAGCGCACCAACCCCCAGCGTGAGGTTGCCGTTCACCGGCACCACCGGGAACATCTCCAGCAGCGGCGCACCGGCGAGGTACAGCGGGCTGGTAGGGCCGGGCAGGTTGGCGACGTAGACGTCCACGCCCAGTCGGCGCGCTGCCAGCCGGACGAACAGCCGGGTGAGGAATCCGTTGCGCGCAAGCACGCCGCTCGGTGGCCGCTGGACATGCTTCTTGTGTTCCGCTGTCTGTGGCGCGATCTGCCACAACCGCTGCACCGGATCGGCGACGCCCACGGGCAATGAAAGAAACATCATCCCGCCCCGGTTGCCCCGTGCCGGACCGGCGTCCTCACGGTGGAGTGAAACCGGCACGTAGGCCCGCAGCACGAGATCCTCGACCGGTTTGCCACGGCGGACCAGCAGCTCGCGCAGGCCGCCGGCGATTGCGGTGAGCAGCACGTCGTTGAGCTTGACGCCGTAACGGTGGGCGACCTCCTTCGCGGCGGCCAGCTCGCTTCGCACCAAGCCGAGCCGGCGTTCTGGCCCGGTGCTGAGGGTCAACCCAACGGGCCGCGGTGCATCGCCACCTCTGGACTGGCTGAGCACTCCCCAGGACGCGGCGGCACGTCGTCTTGCCTGCACTGGATGGACCAGCGTCTGCAGTGCCTCTTTGCCGGCGGCAACGCGCCGGGCGACGTTGTCCCGGAACAGCTGGCCACGCGACGGCATTGGCGCCGGGGTCCACGGTTGTGGCAGCGCAGCTGGCGCGTTGGGTTCCGTGTCGGTGAAGGCGCCGAACAGTGCTATGCCGGAGAGGCCGTCCGCAATCGCGTGGTGCATCTTGAGGAACATCGCGACCTGGTCGTCGGGCAAGCCAGGGAGGAACCACATTGTCCACAGCGGCAAGGAGGAATCCAGTTCCGTGCTGCGCAATTGCTCGACCACCCGCAGCAGTTCCGCCTCGTCCCCCGGTAGCATGAGTGACAGCACCCGTACGTGCTTCCTTATGTCGAAGGCTGGGTCGTCGGCCCACAGTGGCCAGCCCAATCCCAGCCGGGGTACGACGAGCAGCTGCCGGAACCGCGGCACCAGGTGCAACCGGCGCTCTATCGCCTGTTGGACGGCTGCGATACGGAAATTGCCGTCCGGCTCGAACAGCGTGCCGCCGTCGAGGATCGCCAGCCCGCCGATGTCCATCGGCCAGCCGGCCTGGTACGACCGGAAGATCAGCAGATCCCCGAAGCTCAGGCGTTCCATCTCGCACCACCGTTCTCCCGGGCGTTCTGCCTGTGCCGCAACTTGCGGAGGGTTTCACCCGAATCAGCCCACGATTACGTTGATTCCTCCACAAGATGGCGTGTCGTGGTCAGCGTCGACCAGCGGGCACAGCCGCTGTGGCGGTGCTTTCCGGTACTTCGCCAGGTGCCCGTGCTGGTCGGGTGATCGCGTGGCGAACCGTGGCCAGGGCCCAGAGCACGACCGTGGACACCACGAGAGTGGCAAGCATCGCTTCGTTCGCCCAGATCATGGCGATCACGCCGGCGACGAATGCGGCGGCACCGATAGTCGAGGCGACCACGGCGTACGCCAGCGGAACGCGCCGCTGCGCGCCAGTGCCGAACACGGCCGCCAGTTGCTCCTTGTCGTTACTCATGCAACCCGCCATGCCGAGGGCGAACGCACCAACTGCCACCACTGTGGTCGACAGGCCCTGCAAGGCAGCTCCGCTGACCCACACGGCGTACCCGATAGCTGCCGCAAAAACGATCAGCGTTGTGCGCAAGTCCCTCCAGGTGAGGCTCATGGCTGCCTCCTTCCCGATGCGCCCAGGCAACCGGA
>JACVRX010000034.1 GCA_014534205.1 Jiangellaceae bacterium | reverse complement strand
TCCTGCAGTTCCGGCAGGCTGGCATCGGCCGGCACGAAGTGCTCGGCGCCAGGCGCAACCGCCCGCGGCATGTCAGCCACTGTTCCCAGCCGGCACTTCCACCAATCGGCCCGGACGTTGCTTCGACGACAACGCGAGCACGGCAGTGCTGCCTGGCTGGGCGAGGTAGACCCGCGCGCTACCGGCGCTAGCCGCTGTGTTGCACCGTTGTGAACTGCCGGCTGTCCGGAGAGGCCGCTATCGGTCGCGTCGCCCTTCTGGAATGACCACGTTGACCACCCCTGCCCGTGCAGCACGAGGCCTGCAAGCGTGGTGATGTACCCGTACGGGTGGTGCACGTGGTCATTCCAGAACGGTTACTGCGGTACTGGGTGGAATCTGGAGGAGCCCATGATCGGGCCCGGTAGAGGCTGTGGCCTGCGTTGTCGTTGTGACTGTCGTGAATATTGAGGTAAGTGTTCTCTGACGTGGCACATGTGACTAGCCTCTCATGGAACGTACCGGTGCCCACTGGGAGGCAGCATGCGACGCCACTGGCGCATGGCAGTGGCTGCTGCCGCGCCGGTCGTTGCCTGGTCCACGTTGTTCGTTGTCCCGCCAGCAGCGGCGGAACCGGACTACCCCACGCAGCGGGACGTCGAGGAGGCGCGCCGCGCGGAGTCAGCGGCGAATGCGGCCGTCGCTGCGATCGAGGTGCAGATCGGCAAGGTCAACTCCCGGCTGGATGAGTTGCATATCGCCGCGGCGCAGGCAGTCGAGGCGTACAACGGGGCCCGGGTGGCCTTGGCAGTAGCTGAGCGTGCGGAGCGGGTGAGTTCGGCGCGGGCGGCGTCTGCCGTGGCGCAGGCCGACCGTGCGCATCGGCAGTTGGGGCAGCTCGCTGCAGCGGCGTACCGCCACGGCAGCCAGCTTCCCGCGTTGGGCTTTCTGCTCGGTGCTGACGATCGGGCCTTCGTGGCCGGTGCGCACGTCTTCCGCTCGGTCACGACCACACAGCTCGCCATCGTCGAGCGATGGCGCGATGCGTCCGCCGCCGCGCAGCAAGCGGCCGTGGTCGCAGCCCAGGCTCGCGACAAGCGGCAGCTCGCGGCTGACGCTGCTCGGTACGCCCGCGAGTCGGCGGAACAGGCCGTCGCGGAGCAACAGGAAGCACTTGCCGCGGCGGAGACCGATCAGACCGCCCTGATCGACCAACTTGCCGCAGCCCGGGGCACCACGGTGGCGCTGGAGCGTGCGCGGCAGGCGGGCATCGACGCCGAGCGCGCAGCCGAACGGGAACGGCAGGCGCTGGCTGCCGAGTCGGTGGCCTTGCCGACCGCACGGGACGTGCCGTCCGGTGCGGTCACCACAGTAGCGACACCGGCAGCGGGGACCACGGCTGTGCCGGCGCAGCCATCGCCGCAGCACCCTGACGTGGAGTCGCGATTGGCCCGGACATCGTCGGGGGCAACGTCGAAGCCGTCCCCCACGGCGCAACCGGCTTCGGCAGCACGTCCCACAGTGTCTTCGGGACCCAAGCCCGCTGTGTCCCCGGCCGAGCCAACACCGGAACCGGCGCCGGTGCTGGCACCGAAGCCGAACCCGGCACCGCCGCCGGTGCTCTCCGGGGCGGATCGGGCGATCACCTACGCCCGGGCGCAGCTCGGCAAGCCCTACGAATGGGGAGCCGACGGCCCGGACTCGTTCGACTGCTCCGGACTGACCATGCGGGCCTGGCAGCAGGGCGGCAGGTACTTACCGCACTGGAGCGTCGGTCAGGCGCGTGCCATCACCCGGGTGTCCTATTCGAACATCCGCGGCGGTGACCTGATCTTCTGGTCGAGCAACGGCGAAGCGTCCGGCACCTACCACGTGGGTCTCTATATCGGCGGCGGCCTGATGATCCACGCACCGCGGCCCGGCAAGGTCGTGGAGGTCCAGTCGGTCTTCTACTGGCGCACGCCCTCCTTCTACGGCCGCCCCTAGCGCGACCTGTCGACCACGTTGAGTGGACGCCCTAGGTGGTTACCGGGCACCGCGGTGCCGGTGAGCGAAGGCGGCGGGCGCGCAGCTCAGTGGTCGTAGTACCCGGTGTCCCTGGCCCGCTGGTACGAGCGGCGGATCTCTTCCTCGGCTTCGGCCCGACCCGCCCACGTCGCACCCTCGACCGACTTGCCGGGCTCGAGGTCCTTGTAGACCTCGAAGAAGTGCTGGATCTCCAGCCGGGCGAACTCGGGGATGTCACTGAGGTCGCGCATGGAGCTCAACCGGACGTCTTCCGCCGGAACGCACAGCACCTTGTCGTCGCCGCCGGCCTCGTCGCGCATCCGGAACATGCCCAGCGCCCGGCAACGGATCAAGCAGCCCGGGAAGGTTGCGTCGTCGATGAGCACCAACGCATCGAGCGGATCGCCGTCTTCGCCCAAAGTCTCCTCGACGAAGCCGTAGTCGGCGGGATACCGGGTCGACGTGAACAGCCGGCGATCCAGCTTTATCCGGCCGCTCTTGTGGTCGAGCTCGTACTTGTTTCGACTCCCCGCCGGGATCTCGATCGTGACGTTGAACTCCACGAAGCCTCCCGCTGCCGATGTGCCACGAGTCTCCCGTACCGTGGCCGGTCGTGTCTCGTCGCCGTCTCGTACCTGCGGTTGCAGCGACGGTCGTCCTCACTGGCGGCGCAACGGCCGCGCTGGTCGCAGCGTGGGTCTGGGGCGAGCCGGGTCGGACTCCGTCGCCGGCCGCGACGGCCACGGCGACGCCCACACCCACTCCCGAAGCCGCGCCCACCGTGCTCGCCGCGCCGTCGGCCACCTCGGCACCTGGTGCCCCGCCGCTTGCTGCGGTAGTCGGGCGAGCGCTCGCGGATCCCGCGCTGCGCGGTCGAGTTGCAGCCAGCGTCGTCGACCTGCGCTCCGGCGCGACGGTGTTCGGCGCGGATCCGGACGATCGACGGATCCCCGCCAGCGCGCTGAAGATCCTCACCGCAGCCGCCGCGCTGCACACGATCGGCCCGGATCACGTGTTCACCACCCGGGTGGTGGCCGGTTCCGCCGGCGGAGAAATCGTGATCGTGGGCGGCGGTGACCCGACGTTGACGGTCGATCCAAAGCCGGGGATGTACGACGCGACCATGCTCGCGTCGCTCGCAGACCGCAGTGCCGCAGCACTTCGCGCGTCGGGCATAAGTCGGGTGCAGCTCGTCGTCGATGACGGTCTGTTCACCGGGCCTGCGGTAAACCCGGCGTGGCGACCGTCGTACGTGTCGACCGGCGCGGTAGCGCCGGTGACCGCGCTGGAGGTCGATGGCGGCCGCCTCACGCCGGGGTTCCGGCGCCGGGCAGCCGACCCGTCCATCGCGGCGGCGGAGAGCTTCGCGCGGTTGTTGGCCGATCGCGGCGTGCAGGTCGCCGGTCGGCCCGTCCGCGGCGAGGCGCCGCCGGGCGCGGACGAGATCGCCGCCGTCACGTCGGCTCCGCTGGCGCGAGTCGTCGAGCAGATGCTGCTCGTCAGCGACAACGACGCCGCGGAAGTACTCGCCCGGCACGTCGCGTGGGCCACTGGTCGGCCAGCTACCGTCCAGGATGCCGCCGCGGCCGTGGTGGATGTCGTGCAAGCGGTCGGCGTCGACCTGTCCGGCGCCGTGGTGCTGGACGGAAGCGGGCTGGCTCGGGGCAACGCGCTGTCACCGTCCATGATCACGGCGACACTGGCCGCGGCCGCCGACTCCAACCGTCCGGAGCTGCGGGCGGTGCTCACCGGCCTGCCGGTGGCGCGTTTCACCGGCACGCTGGACGAGCGGTTCGATGCGCCAGCAGCGGCTCGTGGAGCGGGGGTCGTTCGCGCCAAGACCGGCACTCTCGACGGTGTGCGAACCCTCGCGGGAACCGTGGTGGCGAGCGACGGAACGGCATACGGCTTCGCCGTGCTCGCCGACGAAATCCGGAACGCAACGGCGGCGGCCGCGGCGCTGGACCACTTCGCAGCGCTGCTCGCGGACTGCGGCTGCGCACCGGCACGGGCAGCGGCATAGTGCAGCCGCTCACGTAGCGTTGCACCATGACCACGTACGAGTCGGCAGAGATGGTCGACTGGGATCTCGCGGTGGCGACGGCCCGGCGGCTTGCCAATCCCGGACCACCAGTGACCGAAGAGGAGGCACGCAGTGTCGTCACCGACCTGAAGCGCTTTGCCGCCGAAGCGAGCGGCCACGTCCAGTCGTACACCCGGCTGGACGGCTCCGCCGCGCCGGCCCCTGTTGTCGTGGTCGACCGCGGCGGCTGGGTACAGGCGAACGCCGACGGCATGCGGCAGATCTTGGCACCGCTCACCGACAAGCTTCGGGCTCGCCGGCGGGCCGGCAAGGGCGTGATGGACCAGGTGGGTCCCAAGCTCACCGGCGTCGAGACCGGGGCGATGCTTGCTTACCTGGCCGGCAAGATCCTCGGCCAGTTCGACCCGTACTGGTCTGACGAATCAGGCAACGGCGGACGGCTGCTGCTCGTCGCTCCCAACGTGGTCCACGTCGAACAGGAGCTGCAGGTCGATTCCCGCGACTTCCGGATGTGGGTGTGCCTGCACGAGGAGACGCACCGCGTGCAGTTCTCCGCGGTGCCCTGGCTGCGCGACCACCTGCGCGGCGAGATCGCGGCGTTCGTCGCTGCCACCGAAGTGGACCCTGCGGTGCTGCTGTCGCGACTGCGCGACATCATCCGCAGCGTCTTCGAGAGCGTGCAGGGCGGTCAGGACGGCCCGTCGTTGCTGGACATCGTGCAGTCGCCAGAGCAGAAGATGATCGTCGATCGCCTCACTGCAGTGATGTCGCTGCTCGAAGGCCATGCCGAAGTCGTGATGGACGGTGTGGGCCCGGAGGTCGTGCCGAGCGTCGCGACGATCCGCGAGAAGTTTCAACGCCGGAGGGCCGGCGTGGGCAGCCTGGACCGGACGGTCCGCCGGCTGCTCGGGCTCGAGGCCAAGATGCGGCAGTACCGCGACGGCGCCAAGTTCGTCAACAGCGTCGTCGCGGCCGTCGGGATGGACGGCTTCAATCGGGTCTTCGAATCGCCGACGACGCTGCCGACCCTGCCAGAGATTTCCGACCCGATCGCCTGGGTGCGACGAGTCCACAACCGGGCACCGGCGGGCTAGTCCACGGTCACCATGGCGGCGCCTCATCTCGCCGTACGGCGGGCGGTCCGGGAATCGCTGCGTGACGTTCCGAACGACGCTTTGGTACTGGTGGCGTGCTCCGGGGGCGCCGACTCGCTCGCGCTTGCCGGCGCTCTGGCACACCTTGCGGCCCGCAAGGGACGGTCGGCCGGTGGCATCACCGTGGATCATGGTCTACAGCCCGGCTCGGCCGATCGTGGCCGCGGCGTTGCTGCGGCGCTCGTCCGCCTGCGACTGGACCCGGTCGAGGTGATCCACGTGTGCGTGCCAGACGCCGTCCACGGGCCGGAAGGGAACGCACGCACCGCGCGGTACCGGGCGTTGGGCGCCGCTGCGGCGCGCCTGGAGGCGGCGGCGGTGCTGCTGGGTCATACCCGCGACGACCAGGCGGAGTCCGTGCTGCTGGGGCTGGCGCGCGGATCGGGAGCCCGCTCGCTCTCCGGGATGGCGCCCGTGTCTGGCCGCTATCGGCGGCCGCTGCTGAATCTGCCGCGGGAAACGGTTCGCGCAGCGGTGCCCGGTGGGCTGACCGCGTGGCACGACCCGCATAACGTCGATCCGGCATTCGCCCGGGCGCGGGTGCGCCACCGAGTGCTCCCGGTTCTGGAGCAGGAGCTCGGCCCGGGCATTGCGTCGGCGCTGGCCCGGTCGGCCACGTTGTTGCGGGCCGACGCCGATGCGCTCGACGTCTGGGCGGAGCGGGCGCTCGCCGAAAGCCATCTCGGTGAGCCGGGCACGGTCGACCAGCGACTCGACCCAGGCTTGCTCGCTACCTACCCGGTGGCTGTGCGGCGGCGGGTGCTGCGCCGGGCTGCCATCGCAGCCGGCTGCCCGGTGTCCGACCTTACTGCGGCGCATGTAGAGGCGATCGACGCGCTGGTCAGTCGATGGAAAGGCCAGCGCGGCGTCGACCTGCCCGGGAAGCTGCGGGCGTCCCGCTTCGGCGGCGAGCTGCGGATCGGGCCGGTGGACTGACCGCGCACCGGACCTCGAGCGAGCGTCCGAGGTGCCGGCCGGCATGCGGGACGGCAGCACGAGCGTCCGCCGAGCGACGGCCGCGGTGCAGCCGTTGCAGCTGTGGCAGGCTGCCGCCCGTGGACGCCGACCGCGTCAGCGCTGACCTCGGAAGGATCCTGCTCTTCGAAGCGGACATCCAGCGGCGCGTGGCAGAGCTCGCCGGCCAGATCGAGCGGGACTACGAAGGGAGTGACCTGCTTCTCGTCGGCGTCCTCAAAGGTGCCGTCATGTTCATGGCGGACCTGTCCAGGGCGCTGCAGCGGCACGTCGAGACGGACTGGATGGCGATTTCGTCGTACGGCTCCGGCACCAAGTCCAGCGGCGTGGTCCGAATTCTCAAGGACCTCGACACCGACATCACCGGCCGGAACGTGCTGGTGATCGAAGACATCATCGACACCGGACTGACGCTGTCCTGGCTGGCGGCGAACCTGCGCTCACGCGGGCCCGCTTCAGTGGAGATCTGCGCTCTGCTACGCAAGCCAGAAGCAGCCAAGACCAACGTGCACATCCGCTACGTGGGTTTCGACATACCCAGCGAGTTCGTCGTCGGGTACGGCTTGGACTACGCCGAGCGCTACCGCAACCTGCGCGACATCGTCACCCTTGCCGCGCACCTCTACACCTGATCTGCGCAGTCCCGCCACCAACAACCACGCCTGGTGATGTACGGGCAGGCCTGGTGGTGGCTGCCCGTTAGCCACACGCAGGGCGCCTGCGCCTGACCGGAACAAACCCTGTCAACGGGAGCGTTGACGGTATGTCAGCGGTTGGCGCCGCTTGGGTGTCGACCGCGCCCGGTGTACCGTCGGGTGAACCGGCGTCTGCGGCGGCGCGGCCGCCGGACCTCGTTCACCGGGTGGTCCGACAGGCAGGAGGAACGGGGTAGCCGGCCCCGCACCATGGACGCCAAGAGACTTCTCCGCGGCCCGCTCATGTGGGTCCTCGTCTTCATGCTGGCTGCGATCGTGCTGACCCGGCTGCTCGACTCGGCCAGCGGGGTGAAGCCGGTCGACACGGCGCAGATCGTGTCCGAGATCGACAACGGCAACGTCGAGTCCGCGAAGATCATCGGCGGGGAAGCTCAGGAGATCCAGCTCACCCTCAAGAACGACGACCATATCGTCGCGCAGTACGTCGAGGGGCAAGGGCTCGAACTGGTCAACAAGCTGCAGCAGCTCAGCGAGGCGGGCAACCTTCCTGGCGGGTACGACGTCGAGGTGCCGCAGGCCAGCGTGCTGTGGAGCCTGCTCGGGGCGCTGCTCCCGTTCATCCTGCTCGCGGCCCTCATCTGGTTCTTCATGACCCAGATGCAGGGCGGCGGCAGCCGGGTCATGAACTTCGGCAAGTCGCGCGCCAAGCTGGCCACCAAGGACACCCCGAAGAGCACCTTCGCGGACGTCGCAGGCGTCAAGGAGGCGATCGAGGAGCTGCAGGAGATCAAGGAGTTCCTGCAGGACCCTGGGAAGTTCCAGGCCGTCGGCGCGAAGATCCCCAAGGGCGTGCTGCTCTACGGTGCACCGGGCACCGGCAAGACGCTGCTGGCCCGTGCGGTCGCCGGTGAGGCCGGCGTGCCGTTCTACACCATCTCCGGCTCGGACTTCGTCGAGATGTTCGTCGGCGTGGGCGCATCCCGGGTCCGCGACCTGTTCAAGGAGGCCAAGGAGAACGCCCCGGCCATCGTCTTCGTCGACGAGATCGACGCGGTCGGGCGGCACCGTGGCGCCGGCCTCGGCGGAGGGCACGACGAGCGCGAGCAGACGCTGAACCAGCTGCTGGTCGAGATGGACGGCTTCGACATCAAGACCAACGTCATCCTGATCGCAGCGACCAACCGGCCGGACATCCTCGACCCCGCGCTGTTGCGCCCGGGCCGGTTCGACCGGCAGATCGCGGTCGAACCGCCCGACCTCGACGGCCGCCACGAGATCCTCAAGGTGCACGCCCGCGGCAAGCCGCTGGCGGAAGACGTCGACCTGCTCGCCGTCGCGCGGCGGACGCCCGGCTTCACCGGTGCCGACCTCGCCAACGTATTGAACGAGGCTGCGCTGCTCACCGCCCGTAACAGCGGGAAGATCATCGACGCGCGTGCGGTGGACGAGGCGATCGACCGGGTCGTCGCCGGTCCGCAGAAGCGGTCCCGGCTGATGAACGACAAGGAGAAGAAGATCACCGCGTACCACGAGGGTGGGCACGCGCTGGTGGCGGCTGCCTTGCACCACACCGACCCGGTGCACAAGGTGACGATCTTGCCCCGCGGTGGTGCTCTCGGTTACACCATGGTGCTGCCCGACGAGGACAAGTACTCGACGACGCGCAACGAGATCCTGGACCAGCTCACCTACATGATGGGCGGGCGCGCGGCGGAAGAGCTCGTGTTCCACGACCCGACGACGGGCGCGGCGAACGACATCGACAAGGCCACCACACTTGCCCGGCGCATGGTCACCCAGTACGGCATGACCGAGCGGCTGGGCGCGGTGAAGTTCGGCACCGACCGGGCCGAGCCGTTCCTCGGCCGGGACATGGCCCACGAGCGGGACTACTCCGAGCAGGTTGCCGGTCTGGTGGACGAGGAGGTCCGGCGGCTCATCGAGAGCGCGCACCAGGAGGCGTTCGACATCTTGGTCGAGAACCGGGATGTGCTGGACACGCTGGTGCGGGCGCTACTCGAACGCGAGACCCTGAACAAGGAAGAAGTCGAAGAGGTCTTCACGCCGGTGCGCATGCGCGAGCGGCGGCCGCCCTGGACCGGCTCGCCGACGCGCAAGCCGTCCGAGCGCGGCCCGGTCGAGCTGCCGCCCAAGGAGGCGGAGCAGCTGGAGCTGCCGTCGGGCAACGGGGCCCGGGAACGCGTGCCGGCTGGCGAGCCGGCTGCACAGCAGGCGGCGCCGCGTACCGACCGGAGCTGACTCTCGTGGTCGCCGAACCCGACGTCGCCCGGGTGGTGACCCGGCCGTTCGACCACGCCCGCGTGGAGGCCGCGGTTCGGGAGATCCTGGTCGCCATCGGCGAGGACCCGGACCGCGAAGGGCTTCGCGAAACGCCTACCCGGGTCGCCCGCGCGTACGAGGAGATGTTCCGCGGCCTGCGCGAAGACCCGGCGCGGATGCTCACTACCACGTTCGAGCTCGACCACGACGAGATGATCCTGGTCAAGGACATCGAGGTGGCGTCGAGCTGCGAGCACCACCTGGTCCCGTTCTACGGCTCCGCACACATCGGCTACATCCCAGGACCCGACGGCCGGATCACCGGGCTTTCCAAGCTGGCCCGGCTGGTCGACGTGTTCGCCAAGCGGCCTCAGGTGCAGGAGCGGCTCACCACCCAGGTCGCTGACGCGCTCGTGAAGCTGCTCGAACCGGGCGGCGCGATCGTGGTCATCGAGGCGGAGCACCTGTGCATGACGATGCGTGGTGTCCGCAAGCCGGGCGCCAAGACCGTGACGAGTGCCGTGCGCGGCCAGCTCCGCAACCCGGCCACTCGGGCCGAGGCGATGAGCCTGATCCTCGGCCGCTGACGCCGGTCGGAGCTCCCAGCTGCCTACCTGAGCGGCGAGAGTATGTCGTTGCCGCTCGCGGTCGTCTCGGCCTATCTTGGACGGCCGAGCCCGAGCGTAGCCTGACGACCGTGACCCACCCCGGCCGGCCGCATGCGTACGTCGACGGCCTCCCTCAGCCGGACCGCTGCCTGGTCATGGGCGTGGTGAACGTCACGCCGGACTCGTTCTCCGACGGCGGCCTGTGGTTCGAGCCGGCCGACGCGATTACGCACGGCCTGCGGCTCGCCGCCCAGGGCGCGGACGTGGTGGACATCGGCGGCGAGTCCACCCGCCCGGGCGCACGGCGACCTCCCGAAGAGGAGGAGCTGCGCCGCGTGCTGCCGGTGGTCCGGGAGCTGGCCGCTGCCGGCGTGCTCGTGTCCGTCGACACCATGCGTGTGTCGGTCGCCAGCAAAGCCCTCGATGCCGGCGCCCGCATGGTGAACGACGTCTCGGGTGGACGGGCAGACCCGGCGATGTTCGGCCTCGTGGCGGACGCCGGCGTACCGATGGTCATCATGCACTGGCGCGGGTACTCCGATCACATGCAGCAGCAGGCCAGCTACGGCGATGTCGTCACCGACGTCTGGGCAGAGCTCCAGCAGCAACTCGACGCGGCGGCAGCCGCCGGCGTTCAGGTCGATCGCATCGCGGTCGATCCCGGACTGGGCTTCGCCAAGAACGGCGACCACAACTGGACGTTGCTCGCGCGCCTCGACGAGCTCGTGGCACACGGCTACCCGGTACTGGTCGCCGCATCGCGAAAGTCGTTCCTCGGCCGCCTGCTGGCCGACCCAGCCACCGGTGCGGACCGGCCACCGGACGGCCGCGACAGCGCCACGCACGTGCTGTCCACCTTGATCGCGCTCGCCGGCGCGTGGTGCGTGCGGGTGCATCAGGTGCCGGGCTCGCTCGACGCGGTCAATGTCGCGGCGCGGTGGGGTGCTGAGAAGCGGTGACCACGGACGTCGACGCGGTCCGCGCCGCCAACGACTCGTTCTACGCGGCCTTGGAGGACGGCGACCTCGACGCCCTGGAACGGCTGTGGGCGGACCACGCGGTGTGTGTCCATCCCGGCATGGCGCCGATCCATGGACGGAAAGCCGTCCTGCGGTCGTGGGCCGCCATCCTCGCAGCCATGCCATACCTGCAGTTCGTCATCACCGACGTCGTCGTCGCAACGAGCAACGGGGTCGCGGTCGTCACTTGTACCGAGAACCTCCTGTCCGCGGCAGAAGGCATGCCGGACACCGTGTTCGCCGGCGGGCATGCCGTCGCGACGAATGTCTACCGGTACGACCGCGACGCCTGGCGGCTGTGGGTCCACCACGCGTCCGGCGTCCGATCCCGAATGGACTGGCCGGGGCAGCGCCGACACCGCTCGGGAAGCTAGGGTCATCCCGTGCCGGACCGGATCGTAGTGCGTGGGATCTCCGCCCGCGGGCGACACGGCTGGTTTCCCCACGAACGCGAGAACGGTCAGCTGTTTCGCATCGACGTCGCCCTCGGTGTCGACACCCGTCCAGCAGCGGCCGGCGACGACTTGATGGCGACCGTCGACTACGGCGTGCTCGCTGAGAAGATCGCCGGCGTGGTCGCCGGTGAGCCGGTCAAGCTACTGGAGACTCTGGCAGAGCGGATCGCGGATTTCTGCCTGTCCGACGAGCGCGTGGAAGACGTCGAAGTAACCGTCCACAAGCCGGAGGCAGCCGTCGCGGTGCCCTTCGACGACGTGGCAGTGACAATTCGGAGGGCCCGCACGTGACGAACGTCCCACATCCACACGACTTCGACGCCGACACGCTCTCCGACGAGCTCCGACCCGTGCAGCGCGCCGCTCTCGCGCTCGGCAGCAACGTCGGCGACCGGCTGGACTTCCTGCAAGCGGCGGTCGACGCGATCACCGAGTCGCCGGAGATCATCCCGGTGGGGGTGTCGTCGGTGTACGAGACTGAGCCGGTCGGTGGCCCAGCCGACCAACCGTCGTTCCTCAACGCGGTGCTGGTGGTCGATACGACGTTGTCGCCCCGCGCGCTGTTCGAACGGTGCCGGGCGGCGGAGGACGCGTTCGGTCGCAGCCGCAAGGTGCCCAAAGGTCCGCGCACGCTGGACCTGGACGTGCTCGCGGTCGGCCAGCACGTGATCAGCGACGACGACCTCACGCTCCCACACTCGCAATTCGCGGAGCGTGCGTTCGTTCTGGTCCCGTGGGCCGAGGTCGACCCGGACTTCGAGGTGCCTGGGTACGGGAAAGTGGCGAACCTGCGCGACGCCAGTAAGGACGAGCACAAGGTCACCAAGTTGGACGACGTCGCCCTCGAGCTGCCCGACTGACCCAGTCCCGACCGTGCGTCCCACCCGGATAGGCACCCTGGTCTGGGTCGGGCTGGCGGCGGCCCCCGTCGGCTGGTCGGTCGGCAAGGTCGTCGACCAGGTGTCCGGCACGTTGCCGCCGGTGCCCTGGATCTTGCCGCTGCTACTGGTCTTTCTGGCTGCGCTGCTGCTGCTGGGCGTGCGAGTTGTCCGTGGCTGGATCACCGAGCGCCGCTTCGACCGGCGGATGGACGCGCTGCGCGTCGCCCGGTTGCTGGTTCTCAGCAAGGCTGCGGCAGTGTTCGGCGCGCTCGTCACCGGCGCCTATCTCGGGATCGGAGTGCTGGCGCTCGGCTCGCTGTCGGTGCCGGCCGGCCGCAACCGAGCCCTGCTCTCCGGGCTCGTGGCCGTGGCCGGAGTCATCGTGTCCATCGCGGCGATCCGGCTGGAGCGGGCGTGCTTGGTGCCGCCTGAGGACGAGGACCGCATGGAGCCGGACGATCCCCGACCAGCGTGACTGTCCAGGTGCCGGCATACCGATGTGTTCATGCGGCGTGGCGTGCCCGTCGCGCGCAACGGTCGCAGCTAACGTGTCGCCATGATCAACGTCCGGCACCGGCGCCGCGTGCGTGTGTCCCGTGTCCTGTCCTACGTCGTCCCGATCGTCACGGTGGCGCTGTGGATAGCCGCCGGCTCGTGGGCGGGCGCGTGGGTGGTTCTGGCAGCGATCGGCAGCGTGATCAGCTATGTGCTGCTCGCCGCGTTGATCGTCTGGCTGGACCTTCGCCGCTGGCGCGACATCGCCGCGGTCCGAAAGTCGCTGGACGCGCAACACGCAGCCGAAGTCCAGCGTCGAGTCGTCGAGCACCGCGCCTTGACGTCGTACCTGGCAGGGCTGCTCGACGCCGCGATGGAGAAGGTCAACGTGCAGCGGCACGTGATCGCCCTGCTGCGCGCCGAAGTGAACGAGCTGCGGAAAGCTCAGTTGGCAGACCGGACAGCTGTGCCCGAGGCGACTACGGAGCCGCCGGCCGAGCGCGTGCAGGCCGCCTAGATCTCCATGATGCCGACTGGATCGTCATGATCATGTGCACATGATCATGACGGGTCGGGGACTGTTTCCAGCACCACCCGATCCCGGGCGACGGCGTGGGTGTCGGCTTCCACGGAGCGCCGCAGCGCTGCGTGCAACGTCGACGGCGTGAGGACGCCGACGTAGCGATCGTTTGTCCGGTCCAGCACCGCAACCCAGCCCGCATTCCACTGCAACATCTCCCCGAACGCGCGGCGCAGGCTGTCGCCGGAGTGGACCCACGCCTGCATCCGCTTGACCCGATCGCGAACCACACTGTCGCCGGCGGCGCCCTCGCGACTCACCCAGCCGGCCAGGCCTCCGTTTCGGTCGAGGACGACGGCCCATTCGGAATCACCCATGACGCGCACGGCGTCGGCCAGCGAGTCGTCGAGCCGGACGACCGGCGGGTGTTCCAGGTCCACCTCGGTGACCGGCGTGACCGAGAGCCGCTTGAGCCCGCGGTCCGCGCCGACGAAGTCGGCGACGAACGGCGTCGCGGGTGCGCCGAGGACAGCAGCCGGGCTGTCGTACTGCTGAAGGTGCCCGCCCTGCGCGAAGACGGCGATCCGATCGCCGAGCCGGACCGCCTCCTCGATGTCGTGGGTGACGAACAGGATTGTCTTGTGCACCTCGTCCTGCAACCGCAGGAACTCGTCCTGTAGCTGGCCGCGCACCACCGGATCTACGGCGCTGAACGGCTCGTCCATCAGCAGCAACGGCGGATCGACGGCGAGCGCCCGGGCCACGCCCACCCGCTGCCGCTGACCGCCGGAGAGCTGCTGCGGGTAACGCGGTCCGTGTACGGCCGGATCGAGCCCCACCAGCTCGAGCAGCTCGCGCGCACGTTGCTGGCGGCGCTCTGCCGGCCAGCCGACCAGTTCGGGAACTGTGGCCACGTTGTCCTGGATCGTGCGATGCGGGAACAGCCCGACGTTCTGGATCACGTATCCCATGCCGCGGCGCAGCCGGACCGGATCTACGTCGAGCACGTCCCGGCCGTCGACGAGGATCCGGCCACTGGTGGGCTCGACCAGGCGGTTCACCATCTTCATCGTCGTCGTCTTGCCGCACCCGGAGGGCCCGACCAGCACGACGAGTTCACCGCGCTCGACTGCCAGCGACAGCTCGTGGACCGCGACCGTCCCGTCCGGATACCGCTTCGACACGGCGTCGAAGCGGATCATCGGCTCTTCGGTAGCGTGCCCCGCGTGGCGCTCGGCGGTCATGCGGCAACCCTCGCCGACGACTGCATCCTCCGCAACGAGTGGGTATGCCCGGCGTACGTCGTCTCGCGCCGCGACGATCTGGCGGCGGCGCTGGGTGAGCACGTGTACATCACGGTGGTTGCGCTTGCGCTCGGAACGCTGGTTGCGTTCGGGCTCGCGCTCGTCGCGCGCCGCTGGCGGCGGCTGCAGGGAGTCGTGCTGGGGACGTCCACCGCGCTCTACACGATCCCGTCGCTCGCCTTGTTCTCGCTTCTGCTGCCGATCCTGGGCAGCCTCGGCGCGGCCGGTTTGTCCGCCACCACGGTCATCATCGGGTTGGTCCTCTACTCGCTGACGATCTTGGTGCGTGGCATCCTGACCGGCCTCGACGCCGTGCCGGCCGACGTCCGCGAAGCCGCCGTCGGCATGGGTTACTCGCCGCGTCGGCTGCTGTGGCGGGTGGAGCTGCCGCTTGCCTTGCCGACGGTCTTTGCGTCGTTGCGGGTCGCCGCCGTGTCGACCGTCGCGCTGACGACCGTCGGTGTCCTGGTCCAGCACGGCGGCCTGGGCAATCTGATCGACCGTGGGCAGAGCAGCAACTTCAAGCCGGAGGTGCTGACCGCGTCGGTGTTGTGTGTCGTGCTGGCGGTCGTCGCGGACCTGCTGATTCTGGGCGCCGAGCGGCTCCTCGTCCCATGGCGACGGTCGGTGGCCTGAGATGGAGACGTTCGTCGACGGGATTGCCTGGCTCTTCGACTCGGCGAACTGGCAGGGCCCCAACGGTGTTGCTGTCCGTCTCGTGGAGCACGTGTGGCTGACCGTGGCGTCGGTGCTCATCGCGTGCGCACTTGCGATCCCGGTCGGCCTCTGGCTCGGGCACATCGGCAAGGGCGGCGCGCTGGCGATCAACGTGAGCAACGTGGGCCGGGCAGTCCCGGTGTTCGCTGTGCTGAGCATCCTGATCCTCACTCCGCTGAGGTTCTCGGTGTGGTCGACGATCATCGCCCTGGTGCTCTTCGCGATCCCACCCGTGCTGACGAACACGTACGTCGGCATGCGGGAGGTCGACCGCGACGTCGTCGACGTGGCGCGCGGAATGGGAATGGACGGCGGACAGCTGCTGCGCGTGGTCGAACTGCCGCTTGCTCTGCCACTGCTGACGAACGGCGTGCGGCTGGCCGCAGTGCAGGTGGTGGCCACGGCGACGATCGCGGCGCTGGTAGGCGGCGGCGGGCTGGGCCGCATCATCACCAGCGGTTTCGGTCGGCGCGACCTGCCACAGATCGTCGCAGGGGCGATCTTGGTGGGAGTGCTTGCGCTACTTGTCGAAGGGCTGATGGAGCTGGTGCAGCGACGCTTCGATCCGCTTCGGCGTGCCCGGCGGGCGGAGTCTCGCGCTGGCTCCGATGCCGTTGCGGCTGTAACAGGATCGTGATCTCTTGCCGGGCATCCCTGTCGGTGGCCCGTTGTTCACTGGTGATCAGCGGGCGCGCCCAGACCGGGACACAGCGCTCGCCGGACACGCGGGTCGACACAACCGGCCCGGGACACAGAAGGCGAAGCGTCGGAAGGCGGTGCCACGGTTCGGATGTCTAGCGCACGCAGTTTCATGGTCAAGTTCGTGGTCAAGGCAACGGGTCTCGGACTTGTCCTGGGTCTCGGCGCCTGCGGCGGCGGCGAGCAAGCTCTCGAAGGTGATCAGGCGGCTCCCACGACTCCCGGAGCGGGCGGTGACATCACCGTCGGCGGAGCGAACTTCACTGAGATGCTGATCATGCAGGAGATGTACAAACTGCTCTTGGAGGACGCCGGGTACACGGTAGAGATTCAGTCGGCCGACAACCGGGAGCTGTACGCGCCCGCGCTGGAAAGCGGGGAGATAGACGTGGTGCCGGAGTACGCCGCCACCATGGCTGAGTACCTCAACACCCGCAAGAACGGGCCCGACGCGACCGCGACCGCACCGATTGCCACGTCGGACCCGCAGGAGACCGTCGAGGCGATGAGACCCCTCGCCGAGGAGTACGGCCTGAATGTGCTGGAGCCCGCGGAAGCGGCCGACCAGAACGGGTTCGTAGTGTCCAACGAGTTTGCCGCCGCCAACGGCGGGATAGCGACGCTCTCCGAGCTCGGCGCACTTGGTCAGCCGATCGTGCTCGCTGCGGGCGAGGAGTGCCCGGAGCGCCCGTTCTGCGAGCCTGGGCTGGAAAGCACCTATGGCCTCAACATCACCGAGATACTGCCGCTGGGCTTCGGCACGCCGCAGACCAAGGAGGCGGTCCGTAACGGCGAGGCACAGCTCGGCCTGGTCGGCACGACCGACGGCACCCTCGAGGCGCTGGGCCTGGTGCTGCTCGAAGACGACAAGAACTTGCAGCTCGCGGACAACCTGGTACCGGTCGTCAACGCCGAGACCGCTGGCGACCAGGCCATCGCCGACACACTCAACGCTCTGGCGCCGGTGCTCACGACCGGGGACCTCGCCGAGCTCAATGCCCAAGTGGACGCCCAGCGGCAACGAGAAGCCGACGTCGCCCGGGCCTACCTCGAAGGGAAGGGCTTGATCGGCGACTGAGCCCCGCGCCTCAGGCGGCCACCTCCCGCGACTGCGGCCCGGCCCCGTGATCATGAACACTTAGCCACCGCTTCTACAGCGAACTGTTCGCGATCGTGGTGCCCCGCTGCAGGGATTAGTTGGCGACCTATTCCACTCGAGTGGGTTGACCGAGGATGTCCCGAGCTCCGTAGAACTTCGGTGACGGCCCATTGGCTACTCAGGCGGCGCTGACGTTCTCATCTTGGCTGTTGGGTGTGACAGTTCCGGTGAGGTGGGCGTGGAGTGCGGTGCGAAGGGCGGCGAGGTGCAGGTGCCCGTTGATCCGGCGGAACTGCATGCCGGCTTCGGTGATTCCGGCCGCGCACCAGCGCAGCGCC
>JACVRX010000033.1 GCA_014534205.1 Jiangellaceae bacterium | reverse complement strand
GCGAAGAAGTCGACGGGTGCGAAGAAGACGTCGGCGGCGAAGAAGTCGACGGGTGCGAAGAAGACGTCGGCGGCGAAGAAGTCGACGGGTGCGAAGAAGACGTCGGCGGCGAAGAAGTCGACGAGCTGACCGACACGAACCCCACCGACTCTCCGCTCGCTCCGCCCGTCCTGATGGGGTGCGTGCCGCCACTGCGAGGTGACGGGCAGGATCTCCCGCCGATGGAGCTGAGGGTCAGTCCGGGAGGGTGGCGAGCGTCAGGAAGGTTACGTGCAGGTCCGGGCCAGAGCCCGCGGTTCGGATGCGGACCCGCTGTCCGACCCGGGTGATGCGCAGACCACCGGCGTCGAAGGCGTCGGCCGAGTAGGGGAGTTCGACACCGTCGTCGAGGAGCACTGACCCGGACCGGGTGACCGCGTCGAACGACGCAATCGTCGCCTGCACACTGCCGACGCTACTGTGGCGCTTTCAACTGCGCCGGCGCACATGTCTCTGCGCGATGCCACGATGCAGAAGAGAGCTCGCCGAAGTCGGGAGTCGAGGAGGACGCCATGCCAGCAGCACCGGGTACGCCGATCTGGATCGACGTCGGATCGTCCGACGTGGAAGCAACCAAGGCCTTCTACACCCAGCTGTTCGGCTGGACGGCCAGCGTCTCACCGGAGCCGGAGGCGCGGGGTTACACACTGTTCAGCAAGGAGGGCAAGACGGTCGCCGCCGTCGGTCCGCTGTTCAACGAGGCGCAACCGCCGGCCTGGAATACCTACCTGGCAAGTGAGGACGTCGAAGAGGATGCAGCCGAGGTCGAGCACGAGGGCGGGCAAGTGCTGGTACCGCCGATGGACGTCCTTTCGCATGGCCGGATGGCGGTGTTCACCGATCCCACCGGGGCGGCGATCTCGGTGTGGCAGGCCGGAGGCATGGAAGGCGCAGAGCTGACCAGGGTGCCCGGCTCGTTGACTTGGAACGAGCTGGCGACACGCGACGTCACCGTGGCGAAGGAGTTCTACTCCACGGTGTTCAACCTCACCGCGCGCGACATCGAGGGCCCCACGCCGTACACGGTTCTGCAGGTTGGCGAGCAGGCCGTCGCTGGTATGTACCCGCTGGACGACACCGTTCCGGACGACGTTCCGTCGTACTGGACGTGCTACTTCGAGGTCGAGGACTGCGACGCCGCTGTGGCCACGGCACAGCAGCTCGGCGCCACGGTTCAGGTACCGGCGACCGACACACCGGCCGGTCGCTATGCCATGATCACCGACCCGCAGGGCGCGACCTTCGGCGTGATCAGGAGCAACCCCGACTACGCACCCTGAGCCACACCGAGCGAGGCAACGACCGCGGCGGTCCGCTCGCCGACGCCCAGGCGCAGCGCATCCCAGAGGTCGACCGCGGTGTCGACATCGCGACGCACCGACGCGATGCCGACGAGGTCGAGCTCCACCACTCCGGCCTTCCGGTGCGCCGCCCGAGAACGGCCGCCGAAGCGCGGCTCGAACGCCCCGGACGTCACGCAGTACAGCGTGGTGCCGATGCCGGCCGCGTCACAGACGAATGCAGAGCGGTGTGCCCGGGCTGCGCGCAGCGCAAGGTCGAGTTCAGCGGATCGCAACGCCGGCAGGTCGGCCGACAGTGCTGCGCGCGGTGCACCGGGCCGGCGCTGGCCAGCGGTCTTGGCCCCGTGGTGCAGCGCGGCGTTCAGTCCTGCCTCAGGCGAATCCGCAACCACAAAGGCGCCGAACGCACCGAGGTCCCGAGCCGTCGCCGCGTCGTCGGTGACAACCACCACCTCGGCGACCTCCGTACAACCCAACGCGGCAGCGACCGTGTCCGCCGCGAACGCACGCGCCATCGCCGCCCGCTGTGGACCGGCGGCGTTTGACAGCCGGGTCTTCGCCACCTCGGGTCGCTTCACCGGCACAATGACCGACCATGCGGCTGGATCGTCAGGTGCGTTCATCGCGACCCATCGTTCCAGCTCGAAGCTTCGAGGAGGATGCGTGTCGGGTCCGAGACAGCGGCTGGGTTTCTGGTACCGGCTGGTCGCGCACTCGCTGCGGCCGATCCTCATGGCCGTCACCCGCAGGGACTGGCGCAGTGCGGAAAACCTGCCGGGGGTCGGCGTGGGCGTGGTGCTTGCGCCGAACCACGTGTCGTACCTCGACCCGTTGACGCTCGCGCATTTCCTCTGGGACAACGGACGTGCGCCGCGGTACCTGGCCAAGGAGTCGCTGTTCCGGCTGCCACTGATCGGCAGGGTCATCGCCGCCTGCGGGCAGATCCCGGTGTACCGGGAGTCGAAGAACGCGGCCCGAGCACTGCGGGCCGCCGTCGCGGCGGTGCAGGACGGCGAGTGCGTCGTCATCTACCCCGAGGGCACCATCACCAAGGACCCGCGAGGATGGCCCATGGCGGGCAAGACCGGCGCCGCCCGGGTCGCGTTGGACACCGGTTGCCCACTGATCCCGATCGCGCAGTGGTGCCCGCAGGACATCCTGCCCCGCGGGGCGCTGCGGCCACGGCTGTGGCCACGACGCACGATACGCGTGTTGGCCGGCCCGCCGGTGCAGCTGGACGACCTACGCGAGCAGCCCAACACGCCGGCGGTGCTCCGCACCGCAACCGACCGGATCCTCGCCGCGATCACCGGCCAGCTGGCCGAACTGCGTGGCGAGCTGCCGCCGGCAGTCCGCTACGACCCGGCTCTGCCCAGCGCCGGCGACACCAGGGACACCTCCACCGTCGGGGAGGAGGGGTGACCCGCGCCGCCGTCTTCGGCGGCGGCTCCTGGGGCACGGCGTTCTCGCTGGTCCTCGCCGACGCCGGAACGGAAGTCGCCCTGTGGTGCCGGCGTCCGGAACTGTGCCAGGCGATCAACACGGTGCGCCTCAACCCCGACTACCTGCCCGACATCGAGCTGCCCGACGCTGTTCGCGCCACCGCGGATCCGGCCGAGGCCGCGGCCGGCGCCGAATTGGTGGTGCTCGCGGTTCCCTCCCAGACGTTGCGCCAGAACCTCACCGCGTGGGTGCCGGTGCTGCCCTCCGGAGTGGTCTTCGTCAGCCTGATGAAGGGCATCGAACTCGGCACCGCCAAGCGGATGAGCGAGGTGATCGCGGACGTCGTGCAAGCTCCGCCCGAGCGTGTGGCGGTTATCTCCGGCCCAAACCTCGCCAGGGAGATCGCCGAACGTCAGCCCGCGGCCAGCGTTGTCGCCTCTCTCGACGAGGGCGTGGCGGAGCACGTGCAACGGGCCTGTCACTCGCCCGCGTTCCGGCCTTACACCAATCGGGACGTGGTTGGCACCGAGCTCGGCGGGACCGTGAAGAACGTCATCGCCTTGGCCGTCGGTATCGCCGGAGGGCTCGGGTTCGGTCACAACTCCCAAGCCAGCGTGATCACCAGGGGTCTGGCCGAAACCGCACGGCTGGGCGCGGCGCTGGGCGCCGACCCGTTCACCTTCGCCGGCCTTGCCGGGTTGGGGGACCTGGTGGCCACCTGCTCGTCGCCGCTGTCCCGGAACCGGACCTTCGGTGAGAAGCTCGGCCGCGGCCAGTCGGTTGCGCAGATCGCCGCCTCCACCAGGCAGGTCGCCGAGGGCGTCAAGTCGTGCGAGTCGGTGCTGGATCTGGCCAACCGTCACGGTGTCGACGTACCGATCGTGGAACACGTCAGTTACGTCGTCCGCGGCGAGATGAACCCGGCGCAGATGCTCGCCAGCTTGCTCTCGCGCACCGCCAAACCGGAGCGGCACGGCCACTAACCGCCCGTGATCTCCGCCGGCTGCCGGAACGGCAGCGAACCGAACATGATCAGGGGAGTGCGGCCTGATCCAGGGCACCGGCCAAGTCGGCCCACAGGTCCTCGACGTCCTCGATGCCGACCGAGAGCCGGATCAGGTTCGCCGGCACCGTGGGGCTCTCCTCGGCCCATCGACGGCGGCGTTCCAAAGACGACTCCACGCCGCCCAAACTGGTGGCGTGCACCCACAGCCGGGTGGCGCGGCACACCCGGTCGGCGTAACCGGCGTCGCCGTCGGGCTGGAACGCGATCATCGCGCCGAACCCGCGCATCTGCTCCGCCGCCCGCGCGTGGCCTGGATCCTCGGGCCGGCCGGGATACGTCAGCCGGACCACCCGCGGATGGTCCGCGAGCCGCACGGCCAGCACCGCGGCATTCTGCTGCGCCCGCTCGAGCCGCAGGTGCAGGGTGCGTACGCCACGCAGCGCGATCCAGGTTTCCAGCGGGCCGGGGATCGCGCCGCGGTAGATGCGGTTCTCCAGCAACTGCTCGTAGATCACATCATCGCGGGATATCGCGGCGCCGAGCACGAGATCCGAATGCCCGGCCAGGTACTTGGTGACGCTGTGCACCACGACGTCGGCCCCGAGGTCGAGCGGACGCTGGTTGAGCGGAGTCGCGAACGTGTTGTCCGCGCAGCTCGTCAGGCCGCGTTCGCGGGCGGCGGCGAAGAGCACCGGAAGATCCGCGACAGCGAGCTGCGGGTTGGTCGGCGACTCGACCCACAGCAAGGCCGCGCCGTCCATCGCGGCGACGGTCTGCTCCGTGTCCGCGACGTCCACCCGACGGACGTGGACGCCGCGGGCGGACCTCAGCTGGTCGAGCAGGCGCGATACGCCGCCGTACGGGCTCCACGGCGCGACCACCGCGGCGCCCGGCGGCAGTCGGTCGAGCACGGCGGCAACCGCCGCCATGCCGGACCCGAAGGCCAGCGCCCGGCCGCCCTCGAGCGCCCCGAGTACCTCCTCCAGCGCAGTCCAGGTGGGATTGCCGGTACGCGCGTACCCCAGCGGACCACCCTCGACGAAGGTGGAGGCGAGCACCGGCGGCACCGACAGCGGAGCGTCCGGTACGCGGTCCGGCCGGCCAGCGTGTACCACGACCGTGGCCGGAGCGTAACGGTCGGGTTCCGGGATCGGTCGGCTCATGTGCAGGGATTCTCCTCGGGCCGAGTACCGTCGCGCCGATGAGTTCTACACAGCCCCGACGGATCCGGGTCGCGGTGGTGTTCGGAGGCCGCAGCTCCGAGCACGCAGTCTCGTGCGTCACCGCTGGCAGCGTGCTGCAGGTCATCGACCCCGAGCGCTACCAGGTGGTGCCGATAGGCATCACCGTGAAGGGACGGTGGGTGCTCGGCCCGAGCGACCCCCTGCGGCTCGCCATCACGGGTGGCCGGCTGCCCGAGGTCGCCGACGAGGGCGGCACCGTCGTGTTGCCGACCAGCGCGGGGGCAGCGGAGGTGACGGTGTGCGAGCCGGGCGCGGTGCCGCGCACCATGGGTGACGTAGACGTGGTGCTGCCGTTGCTGCACGGACCGTACGGAGAGGACGGCACGCTGCAGGGCCTGCTCGAGCTCGCCGGCGTGCCGTACGTGGGCTCCGGTGTGCTCGCATCCGCGGTCGGCATGGACAAGCACTTCATGAAGCTGGTCCTGGCAGCGAGCGGGCTGCCGGTGTGCCAGCACGTGTTGGTCGACCCGGGCCCGTGGCCGCCGCAACGCGACCGGGTGGCCGCGCGGGCTGCCGCTCTGGGCTGGCCAGTCTTCGTCAAGCCGGCCCGCGGCGGCTCCAGCGTGGGTATCACCAAGGTGTACGAACCGGCCAACCTGGAAGCGGCCGTACTCGATTGCCGCCGGCACGACCCCAAGGTCGTCGTCGAGGAGGCCGTCGCCGGGCGCGAGGTCGAATGCGGGGTACTGCAGGGACTCGACGGCGCCGGGCCCGAGACCAGCGTGGTCGGGGAGATTCGGGTCGGCGGCGACCACGAGTTCTACGACTTCGACGCGAAATACCTCGACGAGGCGAACGTCACCTTGGAGGTGCCGGCCGACGTCCCGGCCGAGGTTGCCCGACAGGCGCGTGCGCTCGCCGCCCGAGCATTCCAAGCGCTGTCCTGCGAGGGCCTCGCCCGGGTCGATTTCTTCCTGCGGCAGGACGGCTCGCTACTGGTCAACGAGGTCAACACGATGCCGGGGTTCACGCCCACGTCGATGTTCCCCAGGCTCTGGGCTGCGACCGGGGTGGACTACCCCGCCCTGGTGGACCGGCTGCTCACGACCGCGCTGTCGCGCCCGACCGGCCTGCGTTGAAGGGTTCACGTCGTCGGCAGCACCGACCTGATCGCGTCGCCGAGGTCAGCGAGCACCGTCGCTTCGGGCGCGTAGTCGTCGGGGACGGCCACCTCGACGTGCGGTTCCCTGTCGATGAGGGTGAAGAATGTGCCTCCCTCGCCCGCGACCGGAAACCAGCCCAGCCCGTCGACGTCGAGCAGCTGGACGTCCGGCCGGTATTCGGCCGGCAGCGGGACGCCGCAGCGAAGCACGATTGGCGGTTCACCCCACGCGGCCGCGTGCGTTGACGCCGGTTGTACGTCGCGGCGTACGGCGTCGGCCACGACGTCGGGCAACGCGTCTTGCAGCCCGGCGCACACCTGCTCGGTGCCGGGTTCCGTGTTAAACGGGTCGACCTCCACTGCGCCGAACCCGCAGCCGGCGAGGAGCACGGCACAGCAGGCGCAAAGAAGACGGCCGGTCAGATATGCACGACCGGGCAGGTGAGCGTGCGGGTGATCCCGGCGACGGCCTGGACTTTCGCCACCACGAGCTTGCCCAGCTCGTCCACGTTGCGGGCCTCTGCGCGGACGATGACGTCGTAGGGGCCGGTGACGTCCTCGGCCGTCGTCACACCGTCGATCTCGGCGATCTCGCGGGCGACGTCGGCCGCTTTGCCGACCTCGGTCTGGATCAGGATGTACGCGTTCACGCTCACCGGCGTCCTCCAAGCTGGGCAAGGATGTCGCGCGGCAAACCTACCGCCTGACGGATCATCGGAGGAGTTATCGAGGAAGCCATGAACGAGAAGGTGGCAGACCTCGGGGAGTTCCCACTCATCGCCGCGATCACCGTGCGGCTGCCGCAGGGCCCCACCGTCCTGGTGGGCCCGGGCGACGACGCCGCGGTCCTCGCGGTTCCGGGCGGTCGGATCGTTGCGACCACCGACCTGCTGGTGGAGCACCGGCACTTCCGGCGGGACTGGTCCTCGGCGGTCGACGTGGGACACAAGGCGGCCGCGCAGAATTTGGCCGACGTCGTGGCGATGGGCGCCGCACCGACCGCGCTGCTGGTCGCACTGGGCGTGCCGGCCGAGCTGACGACGGAATGGGTACTCGGGTTCGCCGACGGGCTGCGCGAGGAGTGCGAGCCGCTCGGCGTATCGGTCGTCGGCGGCGACGTGGTGCAGGCCGACGCCGTCGTGATCGCCGTGACGGCGTGGGGCGACCTGCAGGGGCGCCGGGCCGTGACCAGAGCCGGCGCTCGGGCCGGCGACGTCGTGGCCGTGTGTGGCCGGCTCGGCTGGGCCGAGGCAGGGCTTCGGGTGCTGAGCCGCGGGTTCCGGTCGCCGCGACTGCTGGTCCAGGCGCACCGGCGTCCCGCCGTTCCCTACGACGCCGGACCAGAGGCAGCCACGCTGGGTGCGACCGCGATGTGCGACGTGAGCGATGGTCTGCTCGCCGACCTCGGGCACATCGCCGCAGCCAGCCAGGTGCGCATCGACGTGGACTCGGCGGCGTTCGAGATCGCCGGCCCCATGCGAGACGCCGCCGCCGCACTCGGTGCCCAACCGATCCACTGGGTGTTGACCGGCGGCGAAGACCACGCCCTGGCGGCGACCTTCGACGCGGCGGTGGCGCTATCCGAGCGCTGGCGAGTAGTCGGCCGGGTGCTCGACGGCGACGGTGTGACGGTCGACGGTGTGCCGTACGGCGACAGCCCCGGGCACGCCCACTTCCGCTGAGCTAGCTCAGCGGCGGACCCTGCCGGCCTTGAGGCAGGACGTGCAGACCCGGATCCGTTTCGGTGTGCCGCCCACCACCGTGCGGACCGACTGAATGTTGGGGTTCCACCGCCGCTTGGTCCGGCGATGCGAGTGCGAGATCGAGTTGCCAAAACCGGGGCTCTTGCCGCAGATCTCGCACGTGGCAGCCACGGAAAGTCTCCTCGCCGGAAGAGGGTGGGTCGAATGGACGCCCGGACGGGCAGCAGGCACAGGGTACCCGGCAGTGGCACGCGCGCCCAAATCCCGCACTCAGTCCTGTTGACCGTGGCGAGATGGCGGCCTGATGTCGGTGTTGGGCAGCCATTCGGCCATCATCAACACACATGCCGGCGCGAACTCGGCTGGGTCTGCCGACGGTTCCCGGAGCTACCCTCCACGCCAGGCCTCGATCACGAGGGGAGTCAGCCGATGCGGACGGGGCACCCGGCGCTCGACGCGGACATGGTCCTGCGCTGGTGCCGCGCCGCGCTTGCCCGGCTGGCCGAGGCGCGCGCCGAAATCGACGCCCTCAACGTGTACCCCGTACCCGACGGGGACACCGGGACGAACATGTACCTGACCGTGGAGTCGGCGACGCAGGCCGGGGAGCAAGTTTTCGCTGACGCCGCGGCGCCGGACATCGGCCCGGTGTTGCAGGCAGTAGCTCGCGGTGCGCTGCTCGGCGCGCGCGGGAACTCTGGGGTGATCCTCTCCCAGATGCTGCGTGGCGTGGCCGAGGTGCTGGGCGGGCAGGACGGCTCCAGCTCCGATGCGGTCCGGTTCGCTCGGGCCCTGCGAACTGCCGCGGACGCGGGGTACGCCGCGGTAGCCGAGCCAGTGGAGGGCACCATGCTCTCGGTGGCCCGAGCCGCGGCCGAGGCAGCCATGCGGCGTGCTGATCGCGCCGGTTCGCAGCTCGGCGACGTGGCGCTGGCCGCCGCGGAGGCGGCGCAGCGGGCGCTGCAGCAGACGCCGCAGCAGCTCGACGTGCTGCGGCGGGCCGGCGTGGTCGACGCCGGTGGCCGCGGACTCACGGTGGTCCTGGATGCCTTCGACGCGACGGTGACCGGTCGGCGGCCACTTCCGGCGGCACGGACCGTCTCGGGCCGCTCTGTGCTGCCGACCGTCGCGGTGGTGGAGCCGTCGGCGGGAGCGCCCGCCTACGAGGTCATGTACCTGCTCGACGCGCCGGCGGACGCCATCCCGGCGCTCAAGGCCGCCTTGGCGCCGCTCGGCGACTCACTGATAGTGGTCGGCGGCGATCCGCTGTGGAACGTCCACGTGCACGTCGACGACGCGGGCGCCGCGATCGAGGCGGGCCTCGCTGTTGGCCGGCCGCACCGCATCCGCGTGACGCACCTCGGCGACCCGGCCGCCGCCCGGCCGGCAACCAGCCGGGTGGTCGTCGCATTCGCCGCCGGCGACGGGCTGGCGGCGCTGTTCGAGTCGGCCGGGGCGACGGTCGTGCGCACGCCGGTGGGCCGTCCGTCCACCGCGGAGCTACTCGCCGCAATCCGGCAGGCCCACGCGGCGGAGGTGGTCGTATTGCCGAACGAGCGGGATGCCGTCGCGGTCGCCGAGGCCGCCGCCGCGGAAGCCCGCGGTGAGGGTATCCGGGTCACGGTGATCCCGACCCGCGCCCAAGTGCAGGGCATCGCCGCGGTCGCCGTGCACGAGCCGGCGCGCAGCTTCGACGACGACGTCGTCGCGATGACGGCTGCGGCCGGGCACACCCGGCACGGCGCCGTGACGATCGCCACGCGGCAGGCGGTGACGTCGGCCGGCGTGTGCGAGCCGGGCGACGTGCTGGGCGTCGTGGAGGGTGACTTCGTGCTCATCGGCAGCGATCTACGCGCTGTGGCCGTGGAGGTGGTCGGCCGGATGCTCGCTGCCGGCGGGGAGTTGGTGACACTGGTGGTCGGCGCCGGCGCGGACGGAGATCTTGCCGCCGCCGTGGCCGCTGCCGTGCGGGAGAAGCATCCCGCCGTGGACACCGTCGCCTATGAGGGCAACCAGCCGCGGTACCCGTTGCTCATCGGGGTCGAGTGATGCCCGCGAGCTGGGATGAGCCGCTGCAGAAGGCGGTGGGCGGGGCGACCGCGAAGGTGCTGGCGACCGCGCTCGATCTGCAGACGGTCGGCGACCTGCTACGGCACTACCCGCGGCGGTACGCCGAGCGCGGTCACCTCACCGACCTCGACGCGCTGCGGATCGGCGAGCACGTGACGGTGCTGGCGATGGTGGACCGCGTCCACACCCGGTCGATGAAGTACCGGCGCGGGACGATCACCGATGTGGTCGTCACCGACGGCAGTGGGCAGCTGACGCTGACGTTCTTCAACCAGCCGTGGCGCAAGGACCAGCTGGAGCGTGGACGCATCGGTCTGTTCGCCGGGAAGGTCGACCGCTATCAGCGCAGCCGCCAGCTGTTGCACCCCGACTACGTGCTGCTCCCGCACGGCTCGGACGTCACCGCCGCGGCGGAGGAGTTCGCCGACGAACTGATCCCCGTGTACCCGGCGACCGCACACATCGCTTCATGGAAGATCCACAAGTCGGTGTTGACGGTGCTCGGCCAGCTGGGCGCGGTACCGGATCCGGTCCCGCCTGCCGTGCGGCGGCGGATGAGGCTGATGGACGCGGCGGCCGCACTGCGCACCATCCACCGCCCGGCGTCGTACGACGATGCGGAACGGGCGCGGCACCGGCTGAAGTTCGAAGAGGCGTTCGTCCTGCAGGTCGAACTCGCCCGCCGCCGCGAGTCCGCCGCGGCACTCCCCGCTGTGCCGCGCAAGCCGGCGCCCGGCGGCCTGCTCGACGCATTCGACGCGCGGCTGCCGTTCCAGCTCACATCCGGGCAGGTGCGCGTCGGCGAGGAAATCCTGGCCGATCTGGCCCGGTCCCACCCGATGCACCGGTTGCTCCAGGGCGAGGTCGGCACCGGCAAGACCGTCGTCGCGTTGCGGGCGATGCTCGCCGTTGTGGACGCCGGCGGGCAGGCCGCTCTGCTGGCGCCCACCGAGGTGCTCGCCCAGCAGCACTACCAGTCGCTCACGACGCTGATGGGACCCCTCGCGGAAGGGGGGCTGCTCGGCGGGTCGGCTCTCGGCACCCGGATCGCGCTCGTCACCGGCTCGCTCGGCGCACCGGCCCGTCGGGAGGCGCTGCTGCAGGCGACGTCCGGCGAGGCGGGCATCGTCGTAGGCACGCATGCGCTGCTGGAGGAACGAGTGCAGTTCGCCGACCTGGGTCTGGTCGTGGTGGATGAGCAGCACCGGTTCGGCGTCGAGCAACGGGCGGCGCTGGCCGCCAAGGGCGCCGGCGATGCGCGGCCGCACGTGCTGGTCATGACCGCGACCCCGATCCCACGCACCGTCGCGATGACGGTCTTCGGCGACCTGTGGGTGTCGACCTTGCGTGAGCTACCGGTCGGTCGGGCAGACGTGACGACGCACGTCGTGGCGGTGGGCGAGAAGCCGCATTACCTCGAGCGAGCCTGGACCCGGGTCCGCGAGGAGGTCGGCAAGGGGCACCAGGTATACGTTGTCTGTCCGCGCATCGGTGACGGCGACGATGCAGACATGCTTGTCGAGCCCGACGATGAGCCCGCACGCCGGCCGGTCGCCGTGCTGGAGCTCGTGGAGATGCTGCGATCGGGCCCGCTGGCCGGCATCGACATCGAAGTGCTGCACGGGCGGCTGCCGCCGGACGCGAAGGACCGTGCGATGCGCCGGTTCTCCACGGAACAGGTGCCGGTGCTGGTCGCGACCACCGTGGTCGAGGTCGGCGTGGACGTCGCTGCCGCGTCGACGATGGTGGTGATGGACGCCGACCGGTTCGGCGTCTCCCAGCTGCACCAGCTGCGCGGGCGGATCGGCCGCGCGGACGTTCCCGGATTGTGCTTGCTCGTCACCGACGCCCCGCCGGGCAGCCGGGCCCGCACCCGACTGGACGCCGTCGCCGCCACCCGCGACGGGTTCGCGCTGGCTCGGGTCGACCTGGAGCAGCGCCGGGAGGGCGACGTGCTGGGCGCCGCGCAGTCCGGCCGGCGATCCAGCCTGCGGCTGCTGTCGGTGATCCACGACGAGAACCTGATCCTCGCGGCCCGCGAAGAGGCCAGCGTCTACGTGGCCCGCGATCCGGAGCTGCGGCAGTGGCTGCCGCTCTCCGACGCGGTCAGCGCGCTGGCTGGCGACGAGAAAGCCGACTACCTGGAGAAGGGGTGACCCGAATCGTCGCGGGGGCGGCGCGCGGGCGGCGGCTCACCGTGCCGGCGGGTCGCGATACCCGGCCGACCTCCGACCGGGTACGCGAGGCGCTGTTCTCCTCGCTGGAGTCGCAGCTGGGTGCCTTCGCGGGGACTCGCGTGCTCGACCTCTACGCCGGCAGTGGCGCGCTGGGTCTCGAGGCGCTGTCCCGAGGCGCGCGCCAGGCGCTGTTCGTGGAGTCGGACCCACGGGCGGTGCAGGCGATCCGAGGAAACATCGACGCGCTGGGCCTGCGCGGCGCCACCGTGGCACCCGGCCCGGTGGAACGGGTGCTCTCCAACCCGCCGCCGGAGCGCTACGACGTGGTTCTGGCCGACCCGCCGTACCGGCTGCCCGGTGCGCGGCTGACCGAAGTGCTGGCGGCGCTCGTCGGCGGCTGGCTCACCCCCGACGCCGTCGTGGTCGTCGAACGGCCGGCGCGAGCCGCGCCGCTGTCCTGGCCGGCCGGTATCGCCGGCGAGCGGGTACGCCGCTACGGCGAGACCGTGCTCTGGTACGGTCGCCCGGCTGGCTGACCGGCGCGGCTGGGAGGTTATGTGCGCCGTTGCGCCTGTCCCGGGTCGTTCGACCCGGCGACCAACGGTCACCTCGACATCGTGGAGCGAGCGGCTGCGCTGTTTGACGAGGTCGTCGTCGCCGTCCTGGTGAACGTGGCCAAACGGACGATGTTCAGCGTGGACGAGCGGATCACCATGCTGGAGGAGGTCACCGGACGGCTGTCCAACGTCACGGTCCAGAGCTTCCAGGGCCTGCTCGTCGACTTCTGCGCCGCGCAAGGGATACCCGTCGTGGTCAAGGGACTGCGCGCGGTCACGGACTTCGACTACGAACTGCAGATGGCGCAGATGAATCACCGGCTCTCCGGGCTGGAGACCATGTTCGTCGCCGCCAACCCGGCGTATTCGTACCTTTCCTCGAGCCTGGTGAAGGAAGTGGCGCTGCACGGCGGCGACGTCTCCGGGCTCATCCCGGACTCGGTCCTGGCCCGCCTGTCCAAGCGCCTGGAGGACGACGGCTGACGGAAATGGACGTTCACGACCAGCTCGACGAGCTCGAGACCTACGTGCAGAGTGTGCGCGCGCTGCCAATGTTGTCCTACGTGGTGGCCAACCGCCCGGAACTGCTCGCCAAGCTGGCGGCCGTCCGTGGGTCACTCCCGAAGAGCCTGAAGGACGCCGAGACGCTGCTCGCCGAACGGGCTGGGTTCCTCGCACAGGCCGAAGCAGCTGCCGACCGGGTCGTCGCCGCCGGCCGGGCGGAGCACGCGCGGCTGGTGTCCGAGCAGGAGGTGCTGTCCGAGGCGCGGCACCGGGGGGAGCAGGCCGTCGCCGATGCTATGGCCATGGCGGAGCGGATCCGCCAGGACGCCGACGAGTATGTCGACGCGAAGCTGGCGCAACTGGAAGTCGCCGCCGTGAAGATCGTCGACACGGTGCGCAGGGGGCGCGAGCAGCTGCGCCACACCAGCGCCTACCAGGAACTTGCCGCGGCCGAGGACGGTTTGGGCGGCGGCGAGGTGCTCTAGTACCCTGAGCAGTCGGCCTCGCGCCGAGGTCGCGGTCGCCGTCGGTCCGCACCGAGAGTTGGTTCTGCTGAGCACCCTCGACCCACGCGCGCCCCTCGTTCTCGACACCCGCGAGTTGGGGCGACGACCAGGGACGATGCGGCGGGTCAACTTGGTGGTGCCGGCGCCCCGCGACCTGGGCCTCGGTGGCGTGGTCGGCGTTCCCGAAGGGGCCGACGTCGGGTTGGAACTTCGACTCGAATCGGTGCTGGAGGGTGTGCTCGTCTCGGGCACGGTGCGAGCGGCGCTCGCCGGCGAGTGCGTCCGGTGCCTGGACCCGATCACGGCCGACATCCGGGTCGAGGTCCAGGAGCTGTACGCCTACCCGGAGCGGGCCGACGGCGCGGATGATCCGGACGTGGACATCGAGCGGGTGGTCGAGCAGGACCTGCTCGACCTCGAGCCCGCGGTTCGCGACGCCGTCGTCCTTGCGTTGCCGCCTGCACCGTTGTGCCGGCCCGACTGCCCGGGGCTCTGCCCACAGTGCGGCGCCCGGTTGGCGGACTATCCCGAGCACGCGCACGCCAGCGTCGACCCGCGGTGGGCTGCCCTCACGGGCTGGTCCGGCCAGGACGACCCGTACGACCAGACCGGCTGAGGCCGGCGCGACGAGGAGAGACGGACTGTGGCTGTTCCGAAACGCAGGATGTCCCGCGGCAAGACCCGCCACCGGCGTGCGCACTGGAAGGCGAAGCTTCCCCATGTGCAGAAGCGGATCGAGAACGGGCGCGTCACCTGGGTGGTGTCCCATCGTGCCCGCGTCGTGACCGACTCGCAGGGCACACCGCTGTTCCGGGAATACAAGGGCCGCCAGGTCGGCGCCGCCTGACGCCGGTGCGGATGGACCCGACGGTGCCGCGTTCTTCGGCCCCGCCGTCGTCGGCGCGGTTGCAGCTGCGGCTGGGTGTCTCGCTCGGACCCGACCTGCTAGAGCGGGCGTTGACGCACCGCTCTTACGCGTACGAGAACGGCGGGCTGCCGACCAACGAGCGGTTGGAGTTCCTGGGCGACGCCGTGCTCGGCTTGGTGGTGACGGACGCGCTGTTCCACCGCCATCCCGATCTGCCGGAGGGGCAGCTTGCCAAGCTGCGCGCCGCCGTCGTCAACATGCGCGCGCTCGCCGACGTGGGGCGCCGGCTGGACCTCGGCCGGTACGTGCGGCTCGGCCGGGGTGAGGAAGCCACTGGCGGCAGGGACAAGTCGTCGATCCTCGCCGACACGGTTGAGGCGCTGATCGGTGCGGTCTACCTCGACAAGGGTCTCGCCGCCGCGGCAGCCTTGGTCCACCGGCTGGTGGACGACCTCATCGTCGCGTCCGCCGCATTGGGTGCGGGGCTGGACTGGAAGACATCGCTGCAGGAGCTCACCGCCCAGGCGATGCTCGGCGTCCCCGTGTACGCCCTGTCCGAGAGCGGGCCGGACCACGCCAAGGTGTTCACCGCTTCGGTTGTGGTCGACGGCATGGTCTACGGCGTCGGCGAGGGCCGTAGCAAGAAGGAGGCCGAAGCGCAGGCGGCCGAGCGGGCGTGGCGGGTGCTGCGCACCAGGCTGGCGGTGCCACCGATCGCATCGAGCTGATGACGGATGCCGGAACTACCAGAGGTCGAGGTCGTCCGCGGCGACTTGCAGCGGTTCGTGGTCGGTCGCACCATCCGGGACGTACACGTGTTGCACCCGCGGGCCGTACGACGGCACGCGGGCGGCCCAGCTGATTTCGCAGCGGCCTTGTCGGGTGGCCGGCTGACGGAGGCCAACCGCAGGGGTAAGTACCTGTGGTTGCCGTTCTCCGACAACTTGGCGCTGCTCGCGCATCTCGGCATGAGCGGACAGCTGCGCGCGTGGCCGTTGGGCCAGCCGGCCGCGCCGCACCTGCGGGTGCGCTTCACGTTCGGCGACGGGGGGCCGGAGCTGCACTTCGTCGACCAGCGCACGTTCGGCGGGCTGTCGGTGACCCGGCTCGGCGCCGGTGCCATCCCGGAGCCGATCACACACATCGCGCAGGACCCGCTGGACCCGGCCTTCGACCCGGCCACGTTCCGCCGGGCACTGCGCCGGCGCCGCACCGGGATCAAGCGCGCGTTACTGGACCAGTCACTGGTCTCCGGGGTGGGCAACATATACGCCGACGAAGCCCTCTGGCGGTCCGAGCTCCACTACGCGCGTCCCACCGAGACGTTGACCCGGGCGCAGGTGGACCGGCTGGTCGCCGCGCTGCGCATCGTCCTTGTCGCCGCCCTCGCGGAGCGCGGCACGTCGTTCGACTCGCTGTACGTGGACGTGAACGGGATGAGCGGGCACTTCGATCGTTCGTTGCAGGTGTATGGCCAGGCCGGCCGGCCGTGTGCGCGGTGTGGAACGCCGATCGCGCGGGACCGGTTCATGAACCGCTCCTCCTACTACTGTCCGCGCTGCCAGCGCCGGCCCCGGCGAGCACGATGGTGACCACCGCTGACGACAGCGAACCCGTGCGGCTCACCGCACGGGTGCGCGGCCGGGTTCAGGGTGTGGGGTTTCGCTGGTTCGCGCGGCGGGTGGCGCAGTCGCTGGGCCTGGCCGGAAAGGCAATGAACCTGCCGGACGGCAGCGTGGAGGTGGTCGCGGAAGGACCACGGGCCGCCTGCGAGCGCTTCGTCGACGCGCTACGCGGTCCGGCCGCGCCCGGTTACGTCGAGGCGATCACCGCGCAGTGGTCCACCCCTGACGGGATGCGCGGCTTCCGGATCGACTAGGATGGGTACCAGTCTATTGACCGCTGACCGGCGCGGATGAGACGCTGCCCCTGGTAGTTCGGCGCCCCGTCCGGGACGGTGAGGCGGCCTGCCGGATTTTTGCATGCACTCTCAGCTGCGTGTGGAGGACATCTGTAATGGCGAAGGCGCTCCTCGGGTATGTCGGCGGTCCCGACTACCGGCTGGTCACCGAGGTGAGGCGGCTCCAACGGCGTGTAGTCGACCTCGAGGCCGAAGTGCTGCGGCTTCGGACCGAGAACGAGTCCCTTCTGAAGCTGGCTGGTGAGCCGGTTTCGCTCGACGAGGTGACCGTGCCGGAGCCGGCGCTGGCCTGACGGCCGCACGACACGCGGGTGGCCGGGTCCGCTCCGCCCATCCATGCTCGCCGATAGGGTGCCCGTAGCTTCGGACCCTCGTGCGACAGAAGAGCGTGCTGCGTGCACCTGAAGAGCTTGACCCTGCGGGGGTTCAAGTCCTTCGCGACGTCAACGACGCTGCATTTCGAGCCCGGTATCACGTGCGTCGTTGGCCCGAACGGGTCGGGCAAGTCCAACGTCGTCGACGCGCTCGCCTGGGTCATGGGCGAGCAGGGCGCGAAGAGCCTGCGGGGCGGCCGAATGGACGACGTGATCTTCGCGGGCACAGCGGGCCGCCCGCCGCTCGGCCGGGCCGAGGTGCTGCTCACCATCGACAACTCCGACGGTGCGTTGCCGATCGAATACGCGGAGGTGACCCTGTCGCGCACGATGTTCGCAGGCGGCGGTTCGGAGTATGCGATCAACGATCAGCCGTGCCGGCTGCTGGACGTCCAGGAGCTGCTGTCCGACTCGGGCATCGGGCGCGAGATGCACGTCGTGGTGGGCCAGGGTCAGCTCGACTCGATCCTGACCGCAACGCCTGAGGACCGCCGCGGCTTCGTCGAGGAAGCCGCCGGCGTGCTCAAACACCGTAAACGCAAAGAGCGAGCGCTCCGCAAGCTCGACGCCATGCAGGCCAACCTGGTCCGGCTGGAAGACCTCACGGCCGAGCTGCGCCGCCGGCTCGGACCGCTCGGCCGCCAGGCCGACGTGGCTCGGCGCGCAAGCGTCATCCAGGCCGACCTGCGCGACGCCCGGCTGCGCCTGTTGGCCGACGAGCTGGCGATCGCGCAGGCCGGCCTGGAGCAGGCGCGGCACGCGGAAGCCGCCGGCCGCGCACACCACGTCCAGCTGAGCGTGGATCTGGCCGCGGCACAGCAGCGTGCAGAGCAGGCCCAGGCGGAGGTGGCGCAGGCGGCGCGCGCAGTGCTGATGGCACAGGACACGTGGCACCGGCTGGCCCGGCTGCGGGAGCGTGTGTCGGGCACCGCGTCCGTTGCCGCGGAACGGGCGCGTCACCTGGCGACGGCGGTCGACGAGCGCCGCGAGGGGCGCGACCCCGACGAGATCGCCCGCCAGGCTGCCCAGGTGCGCGCCCAGGAGGCTGCTCTCG
>JACVRX010000119.1 GCA_014534205.1 Jiangellaceae bacterium | reverse complement strand
GTTCTCGATGCCCAGGGCCGTGTCCTGCGCCGCTCCGTGGGCGTGCCGAGGCTGGCCGACGTCCACGGCGTCATTGAGCAACTTACCGCGACGTGAGACGAGTTGTCTCACCATCCGAGCGGGGCATGACACACAACAGGGCACACCGTAGCCTCGGTTCCGTGTTCCGCACAGAGCTGACCAAGCGCCGGCCCGTCGACCTGGGCCGGGTCGCCACCATGCTCTGTCGCCTGCCCTGACCGGGTAGCCCTCGCGGCACTCAGCCGCCGCTTCCCGAACAGCCGGACCCGTCCAGCGCGTCGTCAGGGAGTTCACTCATGGTCGACCCCCGCGGTCAACGGTTCGCCGCCGCCGTTACCACAGTGGTGCTCGCGCTCGCCTTGCTGACCGCTAGCGGCCGGCTGCTGGCGGCCCAGGCCGCAGTCTTCGCCATCGGCGCGTTCGCTGGTGCCCAGGCCTCCCCCTACTCGCGGGTGTTCGCCACGCTCATCCGGCCGTACCTCAGCCCACCGACGGACTACGAGGACGCTCGACCACCCCGGTTTGCGCAGGCGGTCGGCTTGGCGTGCGCGCTCGCCGGAGTCGCCGGCTTTTGGGGCGGCTGGCCGGTCCTCGGCTACGGCGCCGCCGGGGCGGCGTTCGCCGCCGCGTTCCTCAACGCAGCCTTCGGCTTCTGCCTCGGCTGCGAGATCTACCTGGCATTCGTTCGCGCAACCAACCGTCAACGCAACCGTGCAAGCAACCGTGCAACCAACTCACAGATGGAGGTCACCCGATGAGCCGCGACGCCGTACTGGTATCCGCTGACTGGGTCGAGCAGCATCTCGACGACCCCAACGTCGTCCTCGTAGAGGTGGACGAGGACACCACCGCCTACGACAAGAACCACATCCGCGGAGCGATCCGGCTCGACTGGAAGGCCGATCTGCAGGACCCGGTTCGCCGTGACTTCGTGAGCAAAGAGCAGTTCGAGGCACTGCTCTCCTCGCGCGGGATCAGCAACGACGACACGGTCGTCCTCTACGGCGGCAACAACAACTGGTTCGCCGCCTACGCGTACTGGTACTTCAAGCTGTACGGGCACCGCGACGTGCGGCTGCTCGACGGCGGTCGCAAGACCTGGGAGTTGGAGAGCCGCGAGCTCGTGACGGACTTCCCGCAGCACGCGCCGACGCAGTACCAGGCGAGCGGGCCGGATCTGTCCATCCGCGCGTTCCGTGACGAGGTCGTGCAGGGAATCGGCGGCAAGAACCTGGTCGACGTCCGCTCGCCGGACGAATACGCCGGCCGGCTGCTCGCGCCGGCGCACCTGCCACAGGAGCAGGCGCAGCGCGGCGGGCACATCCCGACGGCGCTCAACATCCCGTGGAGCAAGGCGGCCAACGACGACGGCACGTTCCGCTCCGACGACGAGCTGCAGAAGCTCTACGGCGACGCCGGCGTGGATCTCGGCACGGACACCATCGCGTACTGCCGTATCGGCGAGCGGTCGGCCCACACCTGGTTCGTCCTGCACGAATTGCTCGGCGTGCAGAACGTCAAGAACTACGACGGGTCGTGGACCGAGTACGGCTCGCTGGTCGGCGTGCCCGTGGCCGTCGGTGACGAACCGGGGAAGCCGTGAGCGTCGGGGGCTGCCAGGCGCCGGCCGGCGGGGTATCCGTGGACGGCGTCGACCTGACGAAGGAATCAGTGGTCCAGGGCGTCGTCACCCGCTCCGATGGCACCGTGGAACCGACGGCGTACGTGCGGCTGCTCGACTCCTCTGGCGAGTTCGCCGCCGAGGTTGCGACGAACGACGCCGGCGAGTTCCGGTTCTTCGCCGCACCCGGGGCGTGGACCGTCCGCACGCTGGCGCCGCGGGCCAAGCCGCTCGACCTGCCGGTGGAGGCACGGCGGGGCGTCGTCGCCGACGTGCGCGTGACACTCCCGTCCTGACTCCCCGCCACCGGCTGAGCGCAGTCGCTGTGTGACCGGCGTGTCTCCCGCCGCCCGGTGCGGCCCGCGGGACAGCGGCTGCGATCCTCGGTGCCCGTGCGCTGGTCGGTTCGTGCTCGGCGGGCTGCTCGCGGTGTAGACGGCGGGACGTGAAAGGCCGACCCGGCGACCGGCGGCGACACCCTCGGGGGAGGCGACGTCACGCCGGTGCGGCTGCGTGTCCGGGACGCGTCGTGCCAGCGCGGCAAGCCGCGACGCCGCGGGCAGCCGGGTGACCTACGACCCGGCGTTCGCCGTCGATGACGACCCGGAGTCTGCGTGGCGGTGTCCCGCGACGGCGTCGGCGAGTCGCTGGCGCTCGAACTGAGCGGCAACATGCGGGTCGCCGAACTGCGCCCGGTCCCCGGGTACGCGAAGGCCGACACGGCCGACGGCACCGACCGCTACGCGGAAAACAGGCGGATCGTGCTCGAGATCGTCTCCAGCAGCGACGCAGACCACCGAACCGTCGCGGTGAGCGACGTACGGATCGCGGCGGCGGCTCAGTAGACCAGCGCCTGCGTGCCGTCGGCCAGCGCTTCCTCGACGAACGTCGCAGCACCCGCGATGCGGATCCCCGACAGTACGTCGGCTTCGCTGATCTGGCGACGGGCCGCGCACTGGGTGCACAACGTGACCTGCCCGCCGGCCAGCAGAGCGGTCAGCAGGTCCGGAAGCGGCGCGGCGTGCGGCAGCTCGAACTCAGCCGCGCGACCGGGCAACGCGAACCAGGACGACTCGCCGGTCAGCCACAGTGACACCTCGGTACCCGCGGCCAACGCGGTCGCCGCCACGGTGAACGCCTGGGAGCAGCGTTCCGGTGCGTCGAGCCCCGCCGTCGCCTTGACGACCAGCCGGTTTCCCATGAGCTGCAGACTAGACTCGCGGCGTGCTGGAGCTGGTATTCACCGGGATCCTGATCCTCACCACCCTGGCGGCCGGCTGGTTCGCGATCTACGTCCTGTACAAGCTGTTCTCTGGCCAGGCCTGATCCAGCGCGTGTTCGAAATACCCGCCGATCTGCACCCGGACTGCGTCCCGCTGGCGTGGCTGCTCGGCCGCTGGGAAGGTGCCGGAGTCGGCGACTACCCCACCATCGAGGCGTTCCGATTCGGCCAGGAGATCGCGTTCACGTACGTACCGCGCAAGCCGTTCCTCGCGTATTCCAGCCGCAGCTGGATCCTCGATGATGACGGCACCCTGGTCCGGCCGGCTGCTCAGGAGACCGGTTACTGGCGACCGCAGGCAGACGGCGAAGTCGAGGTCCTGCTGACCCACCCGACCGGCTTCGTGGAGATCTACCTCGGCCGGCTGGAGTCGGCCAAGATCGAGATCGCCACTCGCGGCGTGCTGAAGACCGAGACGGCCAAGGACTACCGGGCCGGGCACCGGCTCTACGGGCTGGTGGGCGGCCGGCTGATGTACGTGTACGAGATGGCCGCGATGGGGCACGAGCTGCAGCCGCACCTGTCAGCTGAGCTGCAGCGCGTCGCCGGAGCTTCAGATGCGCGGGCTTGAGAGGTCGCATATCGCCTGGACTCCGCGGCGCTTCGGCTCGGCTCGTAGCTCGGCATTGATGGGTCGCACTTCGCCTCGACTCCGCGGCGCTTGTGTCTCGGCTCGTAGCTCCGAACCTAGACTCGCCACCGTGGCCGACTGGCGGGCTGACCTGCGCGCACGTGGTTACCGGCTGACGCCGCAGCGTGAGCTCGTCCTGCAGGCAGTGCAGGAGCTCGACCACGCCTCGCCCGAGGAGGTCCTGACCAAGGTCCGGCAGACTGCCACCGGTGTGAACATCTCCACGGTCTACCGGACGCTCGACCTGCTCGAGAAGCTCGGCCTCGTCAGCCACACCCACCTGTCGCACGGCGCCCCCGCGTACCATGCGGCGACCGAGCCGGACCACGTCCACCTGGTGTGCCGCAACTGCGAGAGCGTCACCGAGATCGATCCGTCGCTCGCCGCCGGACTGGTCGAAGACGTGGCCGCCGAGCACGGTTTTCACACCGACGTCCGCCACCTCACCCTGTTCGGCACCTGTGCGGAGTGCTCGTGATGACACCCACCTACCGCAGCCCGCTGCTCGACCGGCCCGGCGCCGTTCCCGCCGCCGGAGTGGACGCCGGAGTCGCGGCGCACTACGGCGATCCGTTGCGCGAGCAGCGCACACCAGGCCCGGTGGACCTATCGCACCGCGGTGTCGTCCGGGTCAGCGGCCCAGATCGCCTTTCGTGGCTGCACTCGCTGACGACTCAGCACGTCGAACACCTTGGCCCGGGCAGCCCCACCGAGGCACTCGTGCTCTCGCCGCACGGCCACGTCGAGCACGCGCTCTACGCGGTCGATGACGGCAGCGCCTTCTGGGCACACCTAGAACCCGGGGCCGCGCCGGCGCTGGTTGCCTTCCTCGACTCGATGCGCTTCCTGCTGCAGGTCGAGCTTGCCGACCTGACCGAGGAGTTCGCGGTCGTCTGGCAGCCGGATCCGGCGCCGCACGGCTCGTTCCTCACCAGGGTGACCGACCGGGGCCGTGAGGCCTTCGTGCCGCGAGCCTCACTGGTGGCCGAATTGGGCGCAGCGC
>JACVRX010000064.1 GCA_014534205.1 Jiangellaceae bacterium | reverse complement strand
CAGCGGCGAGGTCCAGTCCAGGTTGTTGACGACCCGCGCAGCGCTGTCCCCCTCGAATGAGACGTACCGCGAAACCTGGACGCGGATCCGCTCCACCCACTCGGCGATCGTCTCCTTCGGCTGCAGCACCCGCTCCGCCGTGGGCTTCGGGTCCCCGATCAGCCCGGTTGACCCGCCGACCAAGAGGAGCGGCCGGTGACCGGCGTCCTGGATGCGCCGCACCGTGAGCAACTGCAGGAGGTTGCCGAAGTGCAGGCTCGGCGCGGTGGGGTCGAACCCGCAGTAGAAGGTGACCGGCCCGGCGGCGAACGCCTTTCGCAAGGCATCCTCGTCGGTGGACATCGCCACCAGGCCGCGCCATTTCAGCTCGTCGAGCAGGTCGGTCACGGCGTCACCCTAGATCGCCGACGGTGCCGCGGGCTGTGCGGCCGGTAGGTCGAGACGGTTGGATCGCCGTCCACCCAGAACCGCCAAGGCCGGTCCGCTGCTTGCGCTAGTCCCACCCGGGGGCCGGTACGCACGAGCGCCGGATCCGGCCGGGACCCGGACAGCACCCGCAGGGGACCATCCGCGCAGGCATCGGCTCCGTTGTCTACCCGGGTGAGACCGAGCGCAGCCGCCAGCCGAGCCGGGCCTCTGGCCAGATCCCGGTCGTCTCGCGCCGCGGCCCGCCGAGACCGTGCGGTTTCGACCCCGCAGACGACTTCGCCAGCCCGGAGCAACACGGCCCCAGCCTCGCCGGTCGTGCCGCATACCAGGTTGACGCACCAGTGCATGCCGTAGGTGAAGTACACGTACACGCGCCCGGGCGGGCCGAACATCACTGCGTTACGAGCGGTGCGGCCACGGAAGGCGTGCGATCCAGGGTCGGTGGCGCCGTCGTAGGCCTCCACCTCGGTCAACCGAACGGCGACCGGTCCATTCGCGACGATTCGGCCGAGCAGGTCCGGGGCCAGGTCGACCGGCGACCGGTCGAAGAAGTCGCAGCGCAACGGCTCGCCGTGGTTGCCCATCACTAGGCCTACCTATACATCACCAGGCGGGCAGGCCTGGTGATGTATGGACAGGGGTGGTGTACGTGGTCATTCCAGAACGGGTCCTGGGTGAGCGGTGGTCCAGCGGCGGCGGGAGCGGACGGCAGAGCGCACGGCGTCGAGCTGCTCGGCCACCCGTTGTGGGGCGGTGCCACCTTTGGCGGACCGGGACGCCACGGAGCCGTGCACGGTGAGCACCGACCGCACCGCCGGCCGCAGGTGCGCGGAGATGGCGGCGAGCTCGTCGTCGGAGAGCTGCCACAACTCGATGCCGCGCTCCTCGCAGCGCTGTACGCACGCGCCGGCGATCTCGTGAGCTTCCCGGAACGGCACCCCGTCCCGCACCAGCCACTCGGCCAGGTCGGTCGCGAGGGAGAAACCCTGCGGTGCGAGTTCCTCCATCCGCGCGGTGTTGAAGCGCAGCGTCGACACCAGACCGATGAACGCGGGCAATAGCGCCGACAGCACGTCCACCGAGTCAAAAACCGGCGCCTTGTCCTCCTGCAGGTCCCGGTTGTACGCCAATGGCAGCCCCTTGAGCGTCGCCAGCAGCCCGGCCAGGTGTCCCACCAGCCGGCCGGCTCTCCCGCGGGCCAGCTCGGCCACGTCGGGGTTCTTCTTCTGCGGCATGATCGACGAACCGGTCGCCCAGGCGTCGTCGAGCTCGACGAACGAGAACTCCCGAGTCGCCCATAGCACGATCTCCTCGGCCAGCCGGGAGACGTCCACGGCCACCATCGCGAGCACGAACGCAAACTCAGCAGCGACGTCACGCGACGCGGTGCCGTCGATGGAGTTCTCGATCGCCCGGGAGAACCCCAGCTCCACCGCAACCGACTCCGGCCGCAGCGGCAGCGACGAGCCGGCCAGCGCGGCCGACCCGTACGGCGACTCGTCGGCCCGGCGGTCCCAGTCCCGTAGCCGGTCCACGTCGCGCAATAGCGGCCAGGCGTGGGCCAGAAGGTGGTGGGACAGCAGCACCGGTTGGGCGTGCTGTAGGTGGGTGCGGCCAGGCATGATCACGCCGAGGTACCGGTCGGCGTGCACAGCCAGCGCCTCGACTAGCTCGAGGACCTGCTCGGCCTGCCTGCGGGCGACGTGGCGCAGGTACATCCGCAGCAGCGTCGCCACCTGGTCGTTGCGGGACCGGCCGGCCCTCAGCTTCCCGCCCAAGCCGGGGCCGAGCCGCTCGACCAGGCCGCGTTCCAGCGCGGTGTGCACGTCCTCGTCGGCAGGCTGCGGCTCGAATGACCCGGCCGCGACGTCGGCGGCGAGCCGGTCCAGTCCGGCGAGCATCGCGGTCAGCTCGGCCGCATCGAGTATCCCGGCACGGTGCAGCACCCGGGCGTGCGCCTTGGAGGCGGCAATGTCGTAGGGCGCCAACCGCCAGTCCACGTCGGTCGAGCGCGAGAGCGCCATCAGCGCGTTCGCGGGCGGCGCGGCGAACCGGCCGCCCCACAGCGACGCTGCGGCTTCAGCCATTGCGCTGGTCGCGCTTGGCGGCAAGCTTCGTCCGCAGTCCCCACAGCTCGATGAACCCGCGGGCGAGCGACTGGTCGAACATGTCGCCGCTGTCGTACGTCGCCAGGCTGAAGTCGTACAGGCTCTCTGCCGAGCTCCGGCCCGTCACTACGGCCCGGCCCCCCTGCAGTGACATCCGGACGTCCCCGGAGACGTGTTCGTTGGTGTGCTCGACGAACACGTCCAGCGCATTCTTCAGAGGGCTGGACCACAGCCCGTCGTAGACGAGTTCCGCCCACCGCTGGTCGACCGTGCGCTTGAACCGGGCCAGGTCGCGCTCGACGGTGACGTTCTCCAGCTCCCGGTGTGCGCTGATCAGCGTGATGGCGCCCGGCGCCTCGTACACCTCGCGGCTCTTGATACCGACCAGCCGGTCCTCCACCAGGTCGACCCGGCCGAGCCCGTGCGCACCGGCGCGCCGGTTCAGTTCAGTGACCGCCTGCAGCATGGTCACCGGCCGGCCATCGATCGCCGCCGGCCGGCCACGGTCGAACGTGATGACGACCTCGTCGGCGGGCCGTGGCACCGCGGGGTCGGCGGTGTAGGCGTAGATGTCCTCGGTCGGTCCGTTCCAGATGTCCTCGAGGAACCCGCACTCTACGGACCGGCCCCATACGTTCTGGTCGATGGAGAACGGGTTGGCTTTGGTGGTCTCGATGGGCAACTCGTGCTGCTCGGCGTAATCGATGGCCTTGTCCCGGGTCATGGCCAGGTCGCGAATCGGGGCGACGCATTTCAGGTCGGGCGCCCGAGCCGCGATCCCGACCTCGAACCGAACCTGGTCGTTGCCCTTGCCGGTGCAACCGTGCGCCACGACCGACGCGCCGTGCTGCCGGGCCGCGGCTACCAGGTGCTCTACGATCAACGGCCGGGACAGCGACGAGGTCAGCGGGTAGCGGTCCATGTAGAGCGCGTTCGCCTTGAGCGCGGGCAGGCAGTACTGCTCGGCGAACTCGTCTCGGGCGTCGGCGACGTACGCCTCGACTGCGCCGCAGGCGAGCGCCCGTTTGCGAATGGTGTCCAGGTCTTCGCCGCCCTGGCCGAGGTCGACGGCCACCGCGATCACCTCGGCCCCGGTGCGCTCCGCGATCCACGGGATGGCGACCGAAGTGTCCAGGCCGCCGGAGTATGCGAGGACGACACGGTTGGTCATGGGGTGCTCCTGTTGTGGTTGGGGTTGCGGCCCTCGGCGAGGGCAAGGAACCAGGAAGCCACGTCCGGCCCGCCGGCCAGTTCCGTGGTGACGACCAGGACGGTGTCGTCGCCGGCGATCGTGCCCAGGATTTCTGGTCGGTCGGCGTGGTCGATCGCCGACGCCAGGTACTGCGCGGCGCCGGGAGGGGTTCGCAGCACGATCAGGTTCCCGGACGCGCGGGCGGAGACCAGCACTTCCTCGCAGACCCGGACCAGCCGGGCGTCCAGCGCGGTGCGCTCGCCGGCACGCACGCTGCGGTCGCCGCCTTCGCCGGGCAGCGCGTACACCAGGTCGCCGGCGCCGTCGCGCACCTTTACGGCGCCCAGCTCGTCCAGATCCCGCGACAGCGTGCCCTGAGTCACCGCGATGCCGTCGGCGCGCAGCAGACCGGCAAGCTCCGTCTGCGAGCGCACCGGCTCGCGTTCCAGGATCTCCGCGATACGCCGCAGCCGGGCCGTTCGTGTCGCCGGCGTCGCCGTGTCGGTCACGGCGCGCTCCGTTCCAGCAGCCAGTGCAGCAGTGCCTTCTGTGCATGCAGCCGGTTCTCTGCCTGGTCCCACACGGCGCTCGCAGGCCCGTCGATGACGTCGGCGGCGATCTCTTTTCCTCGATAGGCGGGCAGGCAGTGCAGCACCATCGCATCCGGCGCTGCAGCCGCCAGGGCATCGCTCGTGAGCGAGTACGGCCGGAACGGCTCCGTCCGCGCGCCCGCCTCGGTTTCCTGCCCCATGGACACCCAGGTGTCGGTCGCCAGCACGTCGGCCCCCGTGAATGCCTCGCCGGGATCGACCACGTGCACGGCGGAGCCCCCGGTCGCCGCCGCGATATTCATCGCCCGGTCCAACACGTCCGGGTCAGGCGCGTAGCCCGCTGGGGACGCAATCCGCACCTGCATCCCGGCCGCGGCGCCCGCCAAGAGGTACGAGTGCGCCGTGTTGCTGGCGCCGTCTCCTGCGTAGGTAAGAGTGAGCCCGGCGAGTTTGCCAGCGCGCTCCCGGATCGTCTGCAGGTCGGCGAGCAGCTGACAGGGGTGGAAAGCGTCGGTGAGTGCGTTGACCACCGGCACGCGGGAGGCGCCGGCCATCGCCTCGAGCCGGGCCTGCTCGAACGTGCGCCAGACGATCGCAGCACACTGCCGCTCCAAGACACGCGCGGTGTCCTCGACCGGCTCGCCGCGGCCGAGCTGGGTCGCCTGAGCATCGACCACGAGCGGGTAGCCGCCGAGCTCGGCGATGCCGACGCTGAACGACACCCGGGTACGTGTCGACGGCTTGTCGAAGATCACCGCCACCGCCTTGGGGCCGGCCAGCGGGCGATAGCCGTAGCGGTCCGCCTTCATCGCGTCGGCCAGGTCGAGCACCTCGGTGAGCTCGGCGGGCGAGAGGTCGTCGTCGCGCCGGAAGTGCCGGACCATCACGCCTCCACGGCGGCGTCGAGGATGGCCGGCAACGCCTGGACGAACGAGGTTGCCTGCTCGGCGGTGAGCACCAGCGGCGGCGCCAGCCGCAGCGCGTCGGGTGCCACCGGGTTGACGATGAACCCGGCGTCTTGGGCCCGCGCCGCGGCGTCGGCCGCAACCGGTTCGCGTAGCTGCACCCCGAGCAGCAGCCCGGCGCCCCGGACGCCGGCGACCAGCCGGTGGCCCAGGTGGTCGATTCCGGTCTGCAGCAACTCGCCGATTTTGAGCGCGTTCGTCAGCAGGCCGTCACGCTCGATGATGTCCAGCACCGCCAGCGCGGCGGCACACGAGACCGGGTTGCCGCCGAACGTAGATCCGTGCGACCCCGGCCCAAGCAACTCCCCCGCCGGGCCGAACCCCAGGCAGGCGCCGACCGGAAACCCGCCGCCCAGCCCCTTGGCCACCGTCACGACGTCCGGGGTGAGGCCGTGGTGCTGGAAGGCGAACCACTCGCCGGTGCGGCCGATCCCGGTCTGCACCTCGTCCAGCACCAGGAGGGACCCGCGCCCCAGCGTCATCTCGCGCGCCGCGTGGAGATAGCCCGGCGGCGGCACCCGTACGCCCGCCTCGCCCTGGATCGGTTCCAGCACTACAGCCGCGGTCTCGGCGTCGACTGCGTTCGCCAGCGCTTCGGCGTCGCCGTACGGCACATGCACGACGGCACCCGGCAGCGGCGCGAACGGATCGCGGATGGCCGGCTTGCCGGTAAGTGCGAGCGACCCCATGGTCCGGCCGTGGAAGCCACCCTCGGTGGCGACGATCTTCGGCCGGCCGGTCCGTCGGGCGATCTTGAACGCCGCCTCAACCGCCTCGGTGCCGGAGTTGCACAGGAACACCCGGCCGTCGGCGCCGGCCACTGTGAGCAGCCGTTCGGCCAGCGTGATCTGCGGAGGGGTGGCGAAGAAGTTCGATACCTGGCCGAGCTTCTGCAGCTGGTATGTCACCGCCGCGACCAGCTCGGGATGCGCATGGCCGAGCGCGTTGACCGCGAGGCCGCCGAGCAGGTCGAGGTAGCGGTTTCCGGCCTCGTCCCAGACGTAGCAGCCTTCGCCGCGCACCAGCACGAGCCTCGGCGCGCCGTACGTACCCATCAGCGCCGACGCGTACCGCTGCATCGTCGTCGCCCTCATGCCGGCACCACCATCGTCCCGACGCCGGTGTCGGTGAGCACTTCCAGCAGCAGCGCGTTCGGCAGCCGTCCGTCGAGCACCGTGGCCTCAGCCACGCCGCCACGGACCGCCCGCAGGCAAGCGGCCATCTTCGGCGCCATCCCGGCGCCCAGGCTCGGCAGCAACGCCTCCAGGTCGGCGGCGGCGATCTCGGGGATCACCTCGCCGGTCGTCGGCCAGTCCCGGTACAACCCCGCGACGTCGGTGAGCACCACGAGCTTCTCCGCGCCCAGGGCGACCGCCAGCGCGGCTGCTGCGGTGTCGGCGTTGACGTTGTGCACGACGCCGTCGGGATCCGGCGCCACTGACGAGACGACCGGGATGCGTCCCGCTTCGATCAGGTGGAGCACCGCCTCGGGGCGCACCTGCGCGACGTCGCCCACGAGCCCGATGTCGACAGTGTGTCCCTCGACAACGGCGCCCTGCCGTTCCGCGGTGAACAGGCCCGCGTCCTCGCCGGACAGGCCAACCGCGAGTGGCCCGTGCTGGTTGATCAGTCCGACGAGCTCCCGGCCGATCTGGCCGACCAGCACCATGCGCACGACGTCCATGGCCTCGGGCGTGGTGACCCGCAGGCCGGCGCGGAACTCGGTGTCGATGCCGAGCCGGTTCAGCATGTCGGTGATCTGCGGTCCGCCGCCGTGCACGACGACCGGCTTCAGGCCGGCGAGTCGCAGGAATACCACGTCGTCGGCGAACGCCTTGGCCAGCTCGTCGTCGGTCATCGCGTGCCCGCCATACTTGACCACGATGATCTTTCCGTGGAACCGCTTCAGCCACGGCAGGGCTTCCACCAGCGCGTACGCCCGCGCTACCGCCTCGGTCGTCGTTGCGGTCATGTCGAGTACGCCGAGTTCTCGTGCACGTAGTCGTGCGTCAGGTCGGTCGTGCGGATCGACGCGGCGGCGGTGCCAACCCTCAAGTCCACGGTGATCGTGACGTCGCGGCCGGACAGGTCGACGCGGCCCCGCGGCTCGCCGATCGTGCCGTTGCGACAGACGGCCACCCCGTTCATCACGACATCCACCGCGGCTGGATCGAACGCGGCTTCCGTCGTGCCGACGGCCGCCAGGACCCGGCCCCAGTTGGGGTCGCCGCCGAAGACCGCGCACTTGACCAGGTTGCTGCGTGCCACCGCACGGCCCACGTCGACGGCATCCTGTTCCGTCGCGGCGTGCACGACCTCGACGGTGATCTGGTGCTGCGCGCCCTCGGCGTCGGCCCACAACTGACGGGCCAAGTCGTCACACAGGTCGGTGACCCCGGCTGTCAGCGCGACCTCATCAGGAGCGATGCCGGACGCACCGCTGGCGAGAAGCACGACGGTGTCGTTGGTGGACAGGCAGCCGTCGGTGTCCAACCGCTCGAAGGTCTGCGCGCAGGCGGCGCGCAATGCGCGGTCGAGCGTCGCCGCGTCGGCAACCGCATCGGTGGTCAGCACCGCGAGCATCGTGGCGAGCGAGGGCGCCAGCATGCCGGCGCCCTTGGCCATGCCGCCGGCCACCCAGCCGTCGCCCTGGACGACGGCCTGCTTCGCCCGCCGGTCGGTAGTGAGGATCGCCTCCGCGGCGTCGGCGCCGCCGTCGGCGCTGAGCGCCGCCGCGGCCTTGCGGATGCCGTCCGTCAGCTTGACCCGGTCGGGCAGCTCGCCGATCAGACCGGTGGAGCAGACGGCGACGTCGATCGCGCCAACCGCGAGCAACTCGGCCACCAGCTCGGCGCTGGCGTGCGTGGTCTGGAAGCCCGGCGGCCCGGTGAAACAGTTTGCGCCGCCGGAGTTGAGCACGACAGCAACAAGCCGGCCGTCGCGGACCACCTGCTCGGTCCACAGCACCGGGTTGGCCTTGCACCGGTTGCTGGTGAAGACGGCAGCCGCGTCGCACCGCGGCCCGTCGTTGAGGACCAGTGAGACGTCCGGCCGGCCGCTCGGCTTGAGCCCGGCGGTCACGCCGGCAGCGCGGAACCCGGCCGCTGCGGTCACGCTCACGGGGCGACTCCCACGGTGGGGAGTCCGGTGCTCTCGGGGAAGCCGAGCGCGATGTTGGCGCACTGCACGGCGGCGCCCGCCGTGCCCTTCGTCAGGTTGTCGATCGCCGCGACAGCGACCACCCGGCCAGCCCGGGCATCCACCGCGACCTGGACGTGGGCAGTGTTCGCACCCAGCACTTCAGCCGTCGACGGCCAGCTGCCTTCGGGGAGCAGGTGGACGAACGGCTCGCCGGCATACGCGTTGGCCCAGGCGGTGCGGACGGCGGCTGCCTCGACGCCCTGAGCCAGCCGTGCGGTCGTCGTCGCCAGAATCCCGCGCGACATCGGCACCAGGGTCGGGGTGAACGAAAGGCTCACCGGCGCTTCAGCAGCGGCGGAAAGGTTCTGCTCGATCTCCGGGATGTGCCGGTGCGTGCCGCCCACGGCATACGGGCTCGCGGCGCCCAGGACCTCCGTGGCGAGCAGGTGGGGTCGGATGCCCTTGCCCGCGCCTGACGTCCCGCAAGCCAGCACAGCGACTAGATCCTGCGGTTCGATTACGCCGGCGGCGAGTCCCGGCGCCAATGCGAGCGTCACCGCGGTGACGTTGCAGCCGGGCACCGCCATCCGCCGGGCGCCGGCGAGTACCGCACGTTGCTTGCCGGCGGGTGTCACCAGCTCGGGCAGCCCGTACGGCCAGCTGCCGGCATGCGGCGTACCGTAGAACTGACCCCACGCCGAAGCGTCGGCAAGGCGGTGATCCGCTCCGCAGTCGATCACCAGCGCGTCGTCCGGCAGCTGTGCCGCAATCGCGGCCGACTCCCCGTGCGGCAGCGCCAGCACGACAACGTCATTGCCGTCCAACGATTCCGCCGTCGTCGGCTCGAGCAGCCGGTCGGCCAGCGGGCGGAGATGCGGATGGTGTTCGCGCAGCCGGCTTCCGGCATTGCTGTGCGCGGTGACCGCACCGATCTCCAACTCCGGATGTCCAAGCACAAGCCGCAGCACCTCGCCGCCCGCGTAGCCACTCGCACCGGCTACGGCCACTCGCACGCCCACGCGGCATGAGTATGCTCGCCATAGCATCATCATGCAAACCGAGGTGCCGCGGACTCCGCGCCCGACGACGCTTCACTGGGGGGGAAGGCGTGTGTTCGCCAGCTCTACTTGGCATGTCGTGCAGCGCTGTACTGAGTGCAGTCCGGATCGGGAAGGTCGACGAAGACGCGCTGGCGCGCCGGCTGTCGGATCCGGCTCTCACACCATGACGTCCCCTCGCCGTCCTACCGGAATACTGCCGGTGCCGCACGTTTGCGTGGTGGGCGTTTGCGACTGAAAAGGAGGCGTCCGAATGAGCAGTGACGGACCGGTGCTCGTCGTGGGCGGGACAGGAATGCTCGGCGGGCAAGTGGTCAAGGCGCTGCTCTCGCGCGGGAAGCGGGTGCGCGCGCTGGTGCGGCCGGCGTCGAATACGGCGCGCCTGGAGCAGACCGGGGTGGAGATCACGCGGGGCGACATGATGGACCCGGCGTCGTTGGTGCGCGCAATGGACGGCGTCGACGCCGTCGTCAGCACAGCGGCTGGCTACACACGGCACAGCAAGGGTGACACGGCCGAGATCGACACCACCGGCAACCGGAACCTGGTCGACGCGGCCAGCCGGACCGGTATTCGGCGGTTTGTGTTGACGAGCATCCTGACCTGTGACCAGACCCCGCAGGTCCCGCATTTCTGGCACAAGAAGCTGGCCGAAGACCGGTTGGAGGAACAAGGCGTTCCATTCGTGTCGCTGCGGCCTGGCGCATTCCTCGACGCGATCATCCGAATGGGCGGCGACCCGTTCGCCAAAGGACGGCTGATGTGGTTCGGCTCCCCCACCGTCCCGCTTACCTTCGTCCTCACGCCGCATGTGGCCGGCTATCTGGCCGACGCCGTGGACGCGGCCAACGTGGACGGGGAGCGGATCGACATCGGATGGGACCGGCCGGTCAGTATTCGCGAGATCGCCGCAATCTCCGGGCGGCTGCTGGGCCGCGGGATCCGCGTGCGTACCATCCCGGCCGGCGTGATCAACACGGCCACAACAACGGTCGGCTGGGTCAGCCCCATGGTCCGGGACATCGGAGCGATGATGCGCTGGTTCCAAACAGGGCGGTACGTCGCCAATACCGGGCGCCAGAGCCGCGTGTTCGGCGAGGTGCCCACCGCGGAGGCGGCCATCGCCTCGTTCGTTCGGAGCCTGGGACACACCGTCGGCGACTGAACCGGGTGCGGCAATACCCGTCGGCTCCTTTACCTCGACTTCAGGACGGTGGTCCGACCGGCCGGGTGCCACGCCGGGTGCCACGCCGGGTGCCACAAGGCATCAACTCGCGCCCTCCGGACCCTGCCTGTGCGTTTCCTGAGAGCATGCCACGCCCGCCGCACAACAAGTGGCCACGGCTGAAGGATCGGAT
>JACVRX010000097.1 GCA_014534205.1 Jiangellaceae bacterium | reverse complement strand
GTGAGGGTCCGAGTGCGACCATCGGGGCGGAGCGACGAGGATCCCGAGCGAGGAACGAGTGAGGAACGAGTGAGGGTCCGAGTGCGACCATCAAGGCGGAGCGACGAGGATCCGGAGCGAGGAACGAGTGAGGGTCCGAGTGCGACCATCGGGGCTGAGCGACGAGGATCCGGAGCGCGGAACGAGTGAGGGTCCGAGTGCGACCATCACAATTGCTTCGCGATAGCCCGCCGCAGGCGCGTACGCTGGGCGCACTTGCGTAGCGTTCCCGCCGGAACAAGGGAGGTGAGCCCGAGATGCGTGTCTTCGCTATACCTGTATCCCTGCTCGCCCTCCGGCCCCGACGCGACTGATCTACTCACCCGCGACTGATCTACTCACCGGGGCCGGCCCACCGGAAGGCCCACACGGTGCACGATTTCAACTCTGCGTCTTTGATCGACCTGGGCTGGGACAGTCACGTCGCCGACGCATTCATCCCCTACCAGACCGATCACCTGCCCGGGCGGGTCACCCGAGCCGACCGCGGCGGCGCCGATGTGCTCGAGGCGACCGGCCCGGTGCGCGCCACGTTGGGGCGGGGTGTGCTCGCGACGCTGGCCCACGACGCCGTCGCAGCGCCGACCGTGGGCGACTGGACGGCGGTGCGGCACTGGCCGGACGGCCGCACCACGATAGAGGCGGTGCTGGACCGGCGGACCTGTGTCGTCCGCGACAGCGCAGACACGACGTCGGCTGCCCAGGTGCTCGCGGCGAACGTGGACATCGTCCTCGTGGTCGAGTACCTCGACCCGGAGCCGTCGCTCGGACGGGTGGAGCGCCTGCTGGTGCTTGCCTGGCGGAGTGGCGCGCAGCCGTTGGTCGTGCTCACCAAGGCAGACCTGGTGCCCGATCCCGACGGCATGCGGACGGAGGTTGCGGCAGCGGCACCGGGGGTCGACGTCGTCACCGTCGACGGTCTCTCCGGCACCGGCCTCGACGCGCTGCGCAGCCGGCTCGCGCCGGGGCGCACCGTCGTGCTCCTCGGCCCGTCCGGCGCCGGGAAGTCCACGCTGGTGAACGCCCTCGCCGGAGCACCGCTGATGCCGACGGGTGTGACCCGCGGTGACGGCAAAGGCCGGCACACCACGACGCACCGGGAGTTGCGGGTGCTTCCTGGCCTCGGTGTCGTCCTCGACACGCCGGGTCTGCGATCGGTCGGTCTGGTCGCCGGCGACGACGCGATCTCAGCTGCTTTTCCCGACGTCGAGCGCCTGGCCGAACATTGCCGCTTCAGGGACTGCGCACATCTGAGCGAGCCGGGATGCGCCGTCCTCGCCGCGGTCGAGGACGGTGAGCTGGACGAACGGCGCCTCACCAGCTGGCGCAAGCTGGGACGGGAGGCGGCGTTCCAGGCTCGGCGTGCGGACGCCCGGCTGCGCGCGGAGGAATTGGCCGTCTGGAAGCGGCGGAGCATGCAGATGCGCCAGCGGTACAAGCTCGACCCGGCACTGCGGCCGCGGCCGCGCTGACGGGCGCACCCGGGCCTCGAGATGACGGCCGGACGGGCCCGGGGCAGACTGTGTCGCATGAGTCAACGCACCATGCGGCGCCCTGCGTTCCCTGCAAGCCCCTTCAACAATCAGCCGGTGGCGCCACCGGTAGAGCGGCTCGTCGTCGACGACCGGCTCACCCACGATCGGCACGGGCTAGGTCGGGTGGTCCGGGTGGAGGGCGACGGCTCGGTGATCGTCGACTTCGGGTCGACGGTTCGCCGGGTGATCTACCCGAACGCCAAGGTCACCAAGCTCTAACAGAGAGTTCCAAGACTTCTTTCACGCTGCTGGCAATCGCCAACGCCGCCAATCGGCCTACAGTCGCAGCGTGAGCAACCTGGAGCTCGCTCCGAGCGAGGACGTCTGCGGTGGCCGGCTGGCCGTCGCCGAGCGACCGGTCGAAGAGTTCCTGTACGGCCGTGAGGTCGTGCTGGGTACCCGCGGCATGGTCGTCACGCGCACGTTGCCGAACCGTGACCGCCGCATGGTGGGCGCGTGGTGCTTCATCGACCATTACGGCCCCGAGGACACCGCGATGCGGGTGCCGCCGCATCCACACACCGGTCTGCAGACGGTGAGCTGGCTGGTCGACGGCGAGATCTTGCACCGGGACAGCCTGGGCAGCCTGCAGCCGGTGCGACCGGGACAGCTCAACCTGATGACCGCCGGCCGGGCGATCGCCCACTCGGAGGAGTCGCCGGCCGGCCGCGCACCGACCCTGCACGGCGTGCAGCTCTGGGTCGCCCTGCCCGAGCCGGACCGAGACGTCGCTGCGCATTTCGAGCACCATCCGGACCTGCCGGTCGTCAGCCATACCGGCGTGTCCGTGACGGTGATCATGGGCTCGCTTGACGGGGTCGGTTCGCCGGCCCAGAGCTACAGCCCGCTGATCGGCGCCCAGGTGGCGCTGGACGCCGGCGCCGTCACGGACCTGCCGCTGCGACCGGACTTCGAACATGCGGCTCTGGTGCTGTTCGGCCAGGTCGACGTCGCCGGGTCGCGTCTGGACCCCGGACCGTTGCTCTACCTCGGCAGCGGCCGATCGGACTTGCGGCTGGCCGCCGGCCCGCCGAGCCGGCTGCTGTTGGTGGGCGGTGCGCCGTTTGACGAGCAGATCGTGATGTGGTGGAACTTCGTCGGGCGGAGCCACGAGGAGATCGTGCGGTTCCGCGAGGAGTGGATGTCCGGCCGGCGGTTCGGCGAGGTCAAGGGCTATGCCGGCGACCCGCTGCCGGCGCCGCCGATGCCGACGACACCGCTGAAGCCGCGGGGACGGGTGCCGCGAACGGAAACCGGCGTCGACTGAACCGTCGGGGCGGGCCGTGCGTTGGTGGTGACGAGCGGACCGCGTGACACGGGGCGGGCTTTCCGTGGTCCGACGATGACGCGGCCGGCCGGGTGCGCTGGGGCTACTCCCGGCCGGCCGGTCAGCCGTTGCCGGGCACTACCGGCACGTAACATCAGCCGCGATGGCACCGCCGACCGGGACGGTAACGTTCCTGTTCACCGACATCCAGGGATCCACCGGGCTGCTGCAGGCACGCGGGGATGCCTACCGCGACGCCAAGAACCAGCACGACGAGGTCATCCGGACGGCCGCCGCCGCGGAGGACGGCTGGGTGGTCAGCACCGCCGGCGACTCGTTCTTCGTCGCGTTCGCCAGCGCGGTGGCAGCGGTGCGTGCGGCCGTCGCTGTGCAGCAGCAGCTGGCCGGCAACGACTGGTCGGGCGGCGTCCGGCTCGCGGTGCGGATGGGCCTGCACACCGGGCAGGGGACCCTGGACGGCGCGGACTACGTCGGAATCGACGTACACCGGGCCGCGCGCATCGCGGCCGCCGCCCACGGCGGCCAGATTCTCCTCTCCGCCGCTACGCGCGCTCTGGTCGAGCAGGATCTGCCGGACGGGATAAGCCTGCGCGACCTCGGAGCACACCGGCTGCGGGACATCGCTCATCCGCAGCGGCTGTCCGACCTGATCGTCGCTGGCTTGCCCAGCGACTTCCCCCCGATAAGGTCGCTCGCCGCTCGCCGTGGGTTGCCGGTCCCGCTCACCAGCTTTGTCGGCCGCGCGGACGAGATGGCCTCGACCATGCGGTTGCTCGACGACCACCGGCTGGTCACGCTGACCGGGCCCGGCGGCTCCGGCAAGACCCGGCTGGCGCTCGAGGTGGCGGCGCACCGCGCGCCGAGTCTCGGCGACGGGGTCTTCTTCGTCGACCTTGCGCCGGTGACCGACCCCGCGCAGGTGCCAGCCACGCTCGCCCACGCCTTGGGAGTCCGGGAGGTGCCAGACCGCGAACTGGTCGACGTCCTGGTGGATCGGCTGGCCGGAATGCAGGCGATGGTCGTCCTCGACAACGTCGAGCACGTACTGCCGGCCGCCGCCCTGGTGGACCGGCTGCTGCGGGAGGCACCGGCGCTGCGCATCCTGGCGACCAGCCGGAGCCCGCTGCGGCTGTACGGCGAGCAGGAGCAGCCGGTGCCGCCACTCACACTCCCTGACGCGCAAGCGATACCGACGCCGGACGGGTTGGCTCGCTACGGGGCGATCATGCTGTTCGTCGAACGGGCCCGCGCCGTCCTGCCGAGCTTCGCGCTGACGTCGCACAACGCGCACGCGGTCGTCGAACTGTGTACCCGCCTGGATGGCTTGCCACTCGCCATCGAGCTGGCCGCCAGCCGAGTGAAGTTACTCCCGCCGCGTGCCATCGCGTCCCGGCTGGCCGGCGAGCCGGACCTGTTGAGTGCCACCGCCCGGAATCTGCCGGCGCGCCAGCGCTCGCTGCGGGCGGCCATCGGATGGAGCGCCGGCCTGCTGACAGAACCAGAACGGCGACTTTACGCGCGCCTGTCGGTGTTCCGTGGCGGGGCCGCGCTGGACGCGGTCGAGGCCGTCGGCAACCCGGATCACGACCTCGGCGTGGACACCGTCGCGGCGCTGGGCTCGCTGGTGGACAACAGCCTGGTGGTCTGCACCGAGCCGCCGGACGGCGAGCCCAGGTTCGGGATGCTGGAGACCATCCGCCAGCACGCCGCCGAGCTGCTGGACAGCACAACGGACACCGGGCCGACGCACCGCCGGCACGCCGAGCACTACTTCTCGCTGGCGGTGGCAGGCGAACCGCACCTGGTCGGAGAGGACCAGGCGGAATGGCTGCACCGGTTCGAGCGGGAGCACGATAACTTCCAAGCGGCCTTCAGTTGGGCCATTGCGGCAGCGGAGACGGCACGCGCGCTGGCCGCGGCGGCCGCGTTGTGGCGATTCTGGCAGCAGCGCGGATATCTCTCGGTGGGTCGAACATGGCTGGAGCGCTTGCTGGCGCGCAGCGATGTGCCCCCGACGGCGGCTCTCGGGATGGCCCACGTCGCAGTCGGAGGTCTGGCCTATTGGCAGGGCGACTATCCGGCGGCGCACCGGCATTACCAGCAGAGCATGCGGATCGCGCGCGAAGTTGGCGACGAGCTTGGCGTCGCCGAGGCGACTTACAACCTGGCGTTCGTCCCCGAGCCAGACAGCACCCCACCGCACGACGTGCAATCGGGCGCAGCCGAGGTCTCCTTGACGCTGCTCCGCGAGGCGATGCAGCGGTTCACCGAGCTCGGTGATCTCGCCGGCGTCGCCAAGGCGAAGGGCAACATGGCACTGTTCCTCGGGGGAAAGGGAGATCTGCACGCCGCTGTGCCCTTGCTTGCGGAGGCCATCGATGCCTACCGGACTGTGGGGGACCGCTTTCATCTAGCCGACAACCTCATGGCGTACGGGCAAGGCATGCAGATGCTCGGGGACCAGCAAGCGGCAAGAGCGGCGTTCGTCGAGGCGCTCGGCTTGGTGCACGAAGCCGACAACCGGGCCGCCGTGGCGCTCTCGCTCGAGTGCCTGGCGGCGATCGAATCCAGCATGGTTCGGCATGAGCGAGCTGCCACGTTGACCGGCTGCGCCCAGCAGGCGCGCAGCGCCGTCGAGGGGACGTATCCCCTCAGCCCAACTGCCCTGTTTGGTACCGACGCGATCGGCGACGCTCGGCGGGCGCTCGGTGACGAGGCAGCGGAGCGAGCGCTCGCTCACGGCAGGTCTATGAGCCAAGCTGAGGCAGTCGCCTACGCTGCCGAGGCTGGCTGAGGGCACGGGTCGGCCATGGATCGGCTGATCCGTGCTTTCCGGGTCCGACCGGGTGAGGAGCCGATGGTCGGCCTCAGCGTCGGACTGATGTTCGTCAGCTGGGCCGGGTTGACCATTGGCCAAAGCAGCGTCGACGCATTGCTGTTCGCGCGGTACGGCGTGGACGTGCTCCCCGTCCTGTACCTGCTGCTAGGAGTACTGCTCTTCGCCGCCTCCCTCGCCGTTACTGCGCTGCTCGCTCGTACGGCCCGGAACAAGCTGTTCCCGTCGATGCCGCTTGCCTTGGCCAGCTTGCTGGCCGCCGGCCGACTCTGGGTCGCGGCCGGCAGTGAGCTGGTGTACCCGGCGCTGTGGCTCTTTGCGGGGCTTGCGCTGCTTGCTCAGCTCTCCTATCTGTGGGGAACCGCCGGGCTGGTGACCGACACCCGGCAAGCGAAGCGCTTGTTCCCGCTGTTTGCTGCGGGAGGGATCGCCGGCGCAGCCGTCGGGGGTCTGCTGACGGATCCGCTCGCGCGCGTGCTGGGTCCGGAGAACCTGCTGCTGGTCTGGGCCTGCCTGCTGATCGCATCGTCCGGGCTGGCCACAGCGGTGATTTCGCGTTGGGGAGGAGCAAGTCGAGACCTGCCGACCGGGCGCCAGCACCGGGTTGGCGCGTTGCTCGCCGTCCGCGACGGCTATCGAACCGTTCGGCGGTCAGCGCTGCTGCGCTGGATGGCAGCCGGAGCAGTGCTGTTCTCCGTCCTCTTCTACTCCCTCTACCTGCCGTTCTCAGCTGCGGCCGTGGAGCGATTCCCCGAGGCCGGCGAATTGGCCGGCTTCCTCGGAGCGTTTCACGGCATCGCGACCGGAGTTGCTCTGTTGGTTTCGCTCTTCGCGGCGAACCGGCTGTTCGCCCGGTTCGGTACACCGGCTCTCTTGCTGGCGTACACGATCGCCTACGTGGCCGGGTTCGCGGTCCTCGCGGTCGACGCGTCGTTTCTGTTACTCGTGGCCGTCCGGTTCGTGATGGTGATCATGATGCAGGGCTTGGCGAACAGCGCCTGGGAGGCCATGATCAACGTCACGCCGCCCGAACGCCGTGACGAGGCCCGAGTCTTCCTCAACGGGGTGCCGGCCCAGGCGGGGACCGCACTCGCCGGTGTGCTTCTTCTGCTTGGTCAGGAATCGCTCGAGCCGCAGCAGCTGTTCTTGATCGGACTCGGCGCAGCCGTACTCGCGGCGCTCACCATGTGGCAGGCGCGCCGGTCGTACGGGGCAGCCGTGGCGGACACGCTGCGCGCGGGCAGACCGCATGTGTTCGACGTCGACGTGGAACCGTTTGCCGGGATGCGAACCGACGCCGCAGCCGTCTCCGCTGCTCTGGCTGGGCTCTCGGACGTCGATCCGCGGGTGCGGCGCGTGGCCGCGGAGGTCTTGGGCACGTTGGGGGATCCGGAGCTTGCCACACCGTTGCGAAGCGCGCTTCGGGATGCCGATGCGACGGTTCGGGCCGCCGCCATTCGATCGCTCGGTCGGCTCGGCGAGCAATCCGTACTGGCCGACGTCGCGGACCGGCTGTCCGACATCGACCCGGAGGTACGGCTCGCTGCGTTGCAGGTGCTGCG
>JACVRX010000014.1 GCA_014534205.1 Jiangellaceae bacterium | reverse complement strand
GTCGGGACCGGTGAGCTTCATGCGCGGCGCCGACGCCAGCGCCGGAACGATCAAGTCCGGCGGCGCCACTCGCCGAGCGGCCAAGATGGTCGTGCTCGACGTCGACCACCCGGACGTCGAGGAGTTCATCGAGACCAAGGCGCGCGAAGAGGACAAGATCCGCGCGCTGCGCGACGCCGGGTTCGACATGGACCTCGGCGGCACGGACATCGTTTCCGTGCAGTACCAGAACGCCAACAACTCGGTTCGGGTGTCCGACGAGTTCATGCGCGCAGTCGAGCACGGTGAGCAGTTCGGGCTGCGCGCCCGGCTCACCGGCGAGGTCGTCGAAACCGTCGACGCCAAGGGCCTGTTCCGCAAAATGGCTCAAGCCGCCTGGGAGTGCGCCGACCCTGGAATTCAGTACGACAGCACAATAAATGATTGGCATACGTGCCCGGAATCAGGTCGGATTACGGCAAGCAATCCTTGTTCGGAATATGTCCACTTAGATAATTCGTCCTGCAATTTAGCCAGCCTGAACCTAATGAAGTTCCTGCGCGACGACGACACCTTCGACGCCGACCTGTTCCGCCGCTGTGTCGAGCTGATCATCACCGCGATGGACATCTCGATCAGCTTTGCCGACTTCCCAACCGAGGCCATCGCCGAGACGACGCGGGCGTACCGGCAGCTCGGCATCGGATACGCGAACCTCGGTGCAATGGTCATGGCTACCGGCCACGGCTATGACTCCGAGGGCGGACGGTCCCTGGCTGCCGCCATCACCTCACTCATGACCGGAGCGGCGTACAAGCGCTCGGCGGAGCTCGCCGGCGTGGTTGGGCCCTACGACGGTTATGCCCGCAACATGGCAGCGCACATGCGGGTCATGCGCAAGCACGCGGCGGCCAACGACGCACTGAAGCCGGTGCATGAGCTGGACCGGCCGATCCACCAAGTGGCGACCAACACGTGGCAGGAATGCCTTGCCATTGGTGAGCGAAATGGCTGGAGAAATTCGCAAGCCAGCGTACTGGCGCCGACCGGCACCATCGGCTTGGCTCTTGACTGCGACACGACCGGCATCGAGCCCGACCTCGCGCTGGTCAAATTCAAGAAGCTCGTCGGCGGTGGCTCGATGCAGATCGTCAACCAGACGGTGCCGCGAGCACTGCGCCGGCTGGGCTACCAGGACGAGCAGATCGAAGCGATCGTCGAACACATCGCCGAGCACGGCAACGTGATCGACGCGCCCGGGTTGCGGCAGGAGCACTACGAGGTCTTCGACTGCGCCATGGGTGTTCGCGCGATCAGCCCCATGGGCCACGTGAAGATGATCGCGGCCGTCCAGACCTTCCTATCTGGATCTGCCAGCAAGACGGTCAACATGCCTGAATCAGCCACAGTGGACGACATCGAACGTATCTACTTCCAGGGCTGGAAACTCGGTCTCAAGGCGTTGGCGATCTACCGGGACAACTGCAAGGTGGGCCAGCCGCTGTCGATCGCGAAGCGCTCGGAGGCCGGTACCGATGCCGAGGATGCCAAGCCGGAGCGTGAGGTCGTCGTCGAATACCGGCCGACGCGGCGGCGGCTGCCCAAGTCACGGCCCAGCCGCACCACGTCGTTTTCCGTCGGAGGCGCCGAGGGCTATATGACGGCCGGCTCATACCCAGACGACGGGTTGGGGGAGGTCTTCCTCAAGCTCGGCAAGCAGGGCTCGACGCTCGCCGGAGTGATGGACGCGTTCTCCATTGCGGTGTCCATCGCGCTGCAGTACGGCGTGCCGCTGGAGACCTACGTACAGAAATTCACCAACATGCGATTCGAGCCGTCGGGCCTGACCGACGACCCGGACGTGCGGATGGCGCAGAGCGTCGTCGACTACATCTTCCGCCGGCTTGCTCTGGACTACCTGCCGTTCGAGTCACGGGCCGCGCTCGGCGTGTACACAGCGGCCGAGCGAGCCCGTCAGCTCGACACAGGTGAGTACGCGCCGGTCGAGGAGGACCTCGACGTCGAGTCGTTGCGGCAGTCGGTGCCGGTCGAGAAGCAGGTGGCCGAGCCACCGACCGCCGACAGCGGCGAGTTGACGGACGTCGAGGAGGTCATCGAGGCGACCGCCAAGCCAGTTCCCGAGCAGGCACACACATCAACGGAGCTGCTCGAGGTGTTGCAGGGCACGTCGACCGACGCGCCGCTGTGCTTCACCTGCGGCACCAAGATGCGCCCGGCCGGAAGCTGCTACGTCTGCGAGGGGTGTGGCTCGACCAGCGGCTGCAGCTGATCGCCAGGTGAGCCACGTAGCGTTCTGGGTGCTCTAGGCCTCTTAGCGCTCCGTGGATCTTGACCCGAGCTCGTCCTCACGCAGAGACGGGCTCGAGAAAGACCACCGGGATCACTCGGTCTGTTCGGGACTGGTAGGTCCGATAGCCGGGATAGGCCGCGACGATGCGCGGCCACCAGAGTGACCGCTCGTCCGCGCTGGCGGTGCGGGACCGGACCGCCCACTTCCGTGGGCCTACTTGAACCGTGGCTGTCGGTTCCCGCGTGAGGTTGCGGTACCAGTCCGGGTGGTGTTGTCTCCCTCCCCACGACGCGATCACGACGAGGACATCTCCGTCCCGAAGAAAGAGCAGCGGAACGGTGTGCGGCTTCCCGGTCGTAGCGCCCTGCGTCGTGAGCAGCAGCATGTCGTTTCGCACTAGCCGGCGTCCGAACAACCCGCCGGTGAGTCGGTAGACGAACGCGTGGAACCGGGACAACCGCCGAGCAGTCGACTCCCGCATCGCCGGGAAGTCTAAGGAGCCTGGCGCTACGCCACGCCGTTCTACTCGAATCTACTCGAATTGCAGAATCCACGGCGCGAATCCGGTGCTATAGGTCCCCACAACACTCCATGGACAAGCGCAGCGCGTGGCTGCTGTTCACCGGCCGTGACGGCCTGAAGGATGCTGTTGGCCGGTTCATCGACGGACACAGCGTCCTTGGTACGACGGCCGGCGCGAGATCGTGGTGACCCCGGCGACGGCGTGGCGATGCTCACCGCGCCGTTCTGTGTGACCGATCCGGGCGACGAGGCAAGGCTGCCGCCACACCGATGCGAGGCTGGGGTGGCGAGGTTGCCAATCGGCACGTCCGCTTCGTTTTCAGCAACCAGCCCGCGCAGAGGTCGGCATTGCTCGGTGAGCGAGTCCGCCGTGCCGTTGCCGCCGGGGCTGATCCACTTCACCGCGCACCCGGCTGGGTGCACCTGCTACGTCCCGAGCCGGCGCGGGCCCCCGGCCGTATGCTGACCGCGCCATTGCCGGCTCGAGGAGGTAGCGTTGCCCGACCCCAGACCGGCTGCCCGGGTGACCGCGATCACGCATGCGCTGACTCCGCTGCGCAGCTATCTCGAGCTGTGGGACGGGTTGCGGCTGCAGCCGGAAGTCTGCGACTTCGTTTTCGGCAATCCGCAAGAGATGCCGCTGCCCGGGTTCGTCGACGCCATTCGCCGGCACGCCGAGCCCAAAGACAAGGACTGGTTTGCCTACAAGCGGTCCGAGTCGGAAGCACGCGAGGTGGTCGCGAAGTCGCTGCGCGAGTGGCGCGGGCTGCCGTTCGACCCCGAGGACGTCGCGCTGACACCAGGTGCCTTCGGTGCACTCGAGGTCGCGTTCCGGACGCTGCTCGACGCGGGCGACGAGGTGCTGTTTTCGCTGCCGCCGTGGTTTCTCTACGAGCCGATGCTGCTCTCGGTGGACGCGGTGCCGGTCAAGGTGCGGGTCCGCGCGGACGACAACGACCTCGACCTCGATGCGATCGGGTCGGCGATCGGTCCGCGCACCCGCGCGGTCATCGTCAACACGCCGAACAACCCGACCGGGCGGATCTACCCACCGGCGACACTCAGGGCGCTCGCGGAATTGCTCACCGATGCGTCCGACCGGTGGGGAAGGCCGATCTGGCTGATCTCCGACGAGCCGTACGCCCGGCTGGTCTTCAGCGACGCCCAGTTCCACAGCCCAAGCGCGTATTACCCGTACACGCTGATCTCGTACAGCTACGGCAAGGTCCTGCTGACGCCGGGGGAGCGGATCGGTTGGCTCGCGCTGTCACCGTCAATCCCGGATCGCGAGTCCCTTCGGGGCGCCATCGAAGTGTCCCAGATCGCGGCGGGCTGGCTGTTCCCCAATGCCGTCCTGCAGTACGCGCTGGGCGACCTGGAACGGTTGTCAATCGACCTGCCTGGCCTGCAGGCGAAGCGGGATCGGCTTGCGGGCGATCTCAGCGCCGTCGGCTACGACCTGCGGGTCCCGGACGGGACGTTCTACCTGTGGGTGCGCTCGCCGGATCCGGACGACGTCGCATTCTGCCGGCGGCTCGCCGACCGTGGCGTACTGGTATTGCCGGGCTCGATCTGCGAGGCGCCTGGCTTCTTCCGCATTTCGCTGACCGGAAGCAATGACATGATCGATCGGGCGCTCCCGACATTCCGCAGGGCGGCGCCGGAGCACTGACGTTCGGGCCGGCATTCGCGCGGGTATCACTTGGACCGCCGGAGCCGCGCTCGGCTCGGGCGGGCACACGCGTAGTCGAGGCTGTGGGTTACAAATGGGCCGGGTTTCGCCGCTGCGGGGGCCCGCCTATGCTGATGGCAGGTGCGAAATCCCGTTCACAGGAGGGACCGGTGCCGCTTTCCGATCATGAGCAGCGCCTCCTCGAGCAGATGGAGCGCGCGCTATATGCCGAGGATCCGAAGTTCGCAACGACCATGCGCGGCGCCGACCTGCGCCGGCGCTACCGCCGCCGGGCAGTCGCCGCGGCGTTCATCTTTGTCCTCGGCATCGGCCTGCTCATGACCGGCGCGGTTACCGGCACGATCCCGGTCGGTGTCGGCGGGTTCGTCGTGATGCTCGTCTCCGCGTGGTATGCGGTTACCTCATGGCGCCGCGCCCCGTCGGCAGACGAGATCGGCACGTTCGACACCGCCCCGCGGTCGCCAGCCGGTCGGTTGCGGGCCAAGAGCAGACCGGCGACCAGCCGTGGCTTCATGGAGCGCATGGAGGAGCGCTGGCGCCGCCGTCGGGAAGGTGGCATGGGTCGCTGACCATCGCTCGGGTCAGCGGCGGCCGGTCACGACACGCTCGAGCTGCTGGCGGATCCGAGCGCCTTCGGCGTCCGCCCAATCCAGTCCGTCGGCCACCCGGCTCGCCGCGGTGACCATCAGGTCCCTGGCGGCGGATGGCCAGATCACCGCACCGGCCCGGCGGATCACCGGCCCTGAGCGCAGCAGGGTCCGCCGCAACATCGCCGAGTCCTCCCGTAGCCCGTCGGTGTCCCCCGGCGAGGGGGCGTATCGGGCGCGCTCGGTCGTCGTGACGACGTGAGTCAGCAGGTCCCGGGAGTCCGGATCCAACTTCGCCCGGCTCGCCACCGTCGCTCCGGTACGTCGTGGTGTCGCGGCCGGATCCCAGTCCAGGCCGGCGTCGCGAGCACTGTCCCGTAGGTCAGACCACGCGGCCTCGGCCTCCTGCACTCGGTCGCCGCCCGCTCGGCGCCAACGCCAGAGGCGCCGGGCGCTGGCCATTGCCGCCGGAACGGTGAGCACCAGCAAGCCGCCGGCCACCGCGAGCACCGCCGCCAGCCAGGTTGAAACCCCACTGCCGGAGGATGCCGAGCCGGCACCCAGGTCTGGGTCATCGAGCCCGGGTACCGGCGCGTTCGGAGCCGCACCTTCATCGGAAGACGCGCCGCCCTCCGGCACGTTGGCATCGCCCTCGGTGGGCGGGAAGGTCCAGGTCGGTGCACTCCCGGTACGGGTCGCCGGCGTGGGCTCGAATCGCACCCAGCCGGTGCCGTGGAAGTAGAGCTCGGGCCAAGCGTGCGCGTCATGCGCGCCGACCAGCCAGCGGCCGTCGTCTTGCCGGTTCCCGGGCGTGAAGCCGACAGCGACCCGGGCCGGAATGCCGACGGCGCGGGCGAGCACGGCCATGCTCGCGGCGAACTGCTCACAGTAGCCACGCCGGTTGCGCAGGAAGTCGACCAGCGCGGAGGAGGAGGTCCCCGGGCTCGTACTCAGGTCGTACACGAACTCGCCGGCGGAGCGGAAGAACTCCTGCAGCGCTGCGGCCTTCTCGAACGGCGACGGCGCATCGGCGGTGACTTGTTCGGTGAGCGCGATGACCTCTGGCGGCAGTGACTCGGGCAGCTCCAGGAGGACGTCCAGCTCCTCCGGCGGCGGGCCCGCGGCGATCAACTGGGTGGCGTCGATGTCGAGCTCGCGCGCTCCGACGGTGTACTCGCTTTCCCCCGCCCCCCGTTCTGGCGACACGACGTCGAGGCTGTCCTGGTCGTATCGCCAGTCGCCGTCGATGTCGATGGCCTGGGCGGGGTACGGCAACGGCAACCACTTCGACCGGTAGTTGCGGCCAACTTCGATGGTGTACTCCACGGTGCGTCCGGAGTCCGCCGGGACCAGACCGGGCGGGGACGGCAGGCCCTCGTCGACCCGCTGGGACTCGGGAACGTTGCGCGGGGATGTGCGCCACTCCTCGCCGTCGAAGTTGTCGAGGGTGACCCGGCGTATGTACTCCGGCCTGCTGGCATCGGTCCGGTACCGCAGGATGGGCACGTTCTCGGGCAGCGTGAGGCTGCCCTGCAACTCCACGATGGGGTTGTCGGTGTGGATCGTGCGGCCGCCGCCATCCCCTCCGCCGCCCCCGCCGAGGATCCCTTCAGTGAGGCCCGGCAGCAACGCCGGCACCGCTACAGCCGCGGCCACCGCGACCGTGCCGACTCGGCGCCCGTTGCGCGCCAGCGAATCGGTTTCGGGGATTCCGGTATGCGTCGCGCTGGGTCCAGCGGAGCGACCCCAGCGGACGACCCGCGTGCGGCCTTCGGCGACGAGCACCGCCAAGAACGCCGCGGCGGGAGGCAGGAACCAGTACCACGCGAGCCCACCCGGCGCCGTTGCGGCGCTCACTGCGTACACCGCGGCCATCGGGACACCGGCCAGTGGCGCCCGGCGCAGCCCTACCGCGAAGAGGTCGACGAGCAGCGCGACCAGGCCGGCGCCGCCGACCACGTAGAGCGTGATCCCCGGCGTCGGGGGCACCGGCGCGGCATACTGCATGACACTGTCGAAACCGTCCACCGCGACGGTGAACAGGCGTTCGGCCCAGGCCAGCGTCGGCACTACACCGAACCACGCAACGTCCGCGGCGACGAGCACGCCGAGCCAGAGCAGCAGGACCACCGCCTGACCGGAAACCACCAAGGGCAGGGGGACGCCCAGTTGCCGCAGCGCGAGCCCGGACCCGGCCACCAAGGCGATCGCAAAGGCGGCGGGAACCGTCCAGGCCTGCTCCGCGATGATCGGTGCGAGGGCCAGCATCGCGAGCGCCGCGGCAAGGGCGCCCACGACCGTCAGCCGGGTACGGCCGGTCACCTGCCCACCTCCGCTGCCGAAGTGCCGGCAGCAGTCGTCTCGACTGGACGGAATGCCGATCTGCCGACGCCCAGCCGTTCCCATACCGCGGCGAGGTGATCACCTCGAGTCGCCGTGACGACGCCCCATCCTGCCCGCCGCAGCACTTGCGACGTCTCGGCCAGCCGTTGCTCCTCCGCAGCCTGGACGCGCGGAGCAACGGAGGTCCAGGAGACGGCGTCGACCAACACCGCGAGCGCCGCCGTCGAACCGTGGCGAAGCTTGGCCACCAGAGCTGCTTCCTGCGGATGCAGCCGGCCGAGCACGGCCACCAACAAGCCACTGGCTGCTTCAGCGCCGCCCAACAGGCCCGGCCAGCGGCCGACCGACGCGTCGCGTGACGCGCGCACGACGGCGAGCGCGTCCAGCAGCGGAACTTCTGCGTCCGCCGGTCCGCTTCCTGGGTCGTGCCACGCCCCGGCGACTGCTCCCCCTTCGTCGGTCACCAGCCGGACGGCGTAGCCCCGGACGGCCAGGTGCACGCCGATGGAGGCCGCCGCCATGACGGCGTACTCCAGAGAGGAGTCCGGATCGTGCCCGGCATGGGCATTCCTGCGGTTGTCGAGCAGCAGGGTGGCCCGGCTCTGCCACGGCTGCTCCTCACGGCGTACCATCAGCTGGCCGTGGTGCGCCGTGGCGCGCCAGTGGACCCGGCGCATGTCGTCGCCGTCGCGGTACGCCCGGATCGTCGCGTCTTCTTCCCCCGCACTGGCGACCGATCGGGGCCGGCTCTCCCCGCTACCGCTCCATTCGCCAGCCAGCCGGATCGTCGGCAGCCGGACCACCTTGGGCGTCACGATCAACGTCGCCGTTTCGCTGAACGCCCGGCGCAGCTCGACCAGCCCGAACGGGTCGGTGAGCCGCACCGTGAGCGGGCCCACCGAGTAATGGCCGCGCAATTCGGCGCGCACGTCGTATGCGACCTCGCGACGAAATCTCGACCAGACGTGGTCGAGCACGAACCGCGGCCGACTACCCAGCGCGAAGGGCAACGTGTCCTCCACGAGCAGTACGCCGGTCGGGATGCGGGCCAGGTTCTGCAGCATGAGCCGGACGGTGGCTGGGGCGCCCACCGGAGTGCGCACCGGCTCGATGCTGCGGGCGGCGGCGAGCCGGACCCGGCTTCGCAACGCGACGATCACACTGACCACAGCCAGCGCCAGTAGAAGGATGCCGACGCGCAGCAGGTCGCGCTGGCCGACAATGACGGCGGCAACCGCTGCCAGGGCGCCGGTGAGCAGGAACAACCGGCCACGGCGGGTGAGTCCGGACCACACGCTGCGCAACGGTCTACCCCGCTCTTGGCCGGTCTGCGTCCGGCTGCGGAATCCGGGTGAGCAGGTCAGCGACTATCCGGGAAGCGTCCCGGCGGCCGATCTGGGCCTCCGCGGTGGGCAGCAGCCGGTGGGCGAGTACGGGGACGGCCAGCTGCTGAACGTCGTCCGGTAACACGTAGTCCCTGTCGTGCACGGCCGCCCAGGCCTTGGCCACGCGGACCAGGTGCAGGGTGGCGCGCGGAGAGGCGCCCAGCCGCAGGTCAGGCGAGCGCCTGGTGGCATTCGCGAGCGCGACGCAGTAGGCCTTGACGGGTCCGGAGACGTAGACATTGCGCACGATGTCGATGAGCTTGGCGACATGGGCGCCGTCGGTCACGGCGTCCAGCTGGTCGAGCGCCTGGGTTCCACTGTGCGTATCGATCATGTCGATCTCGTCGTCGACGCCGGGGTAGCCCATCGCCAGCCGAGCCATGAACCGGTCGCGTTGCGCTTCCGGGAGGGGGTAGGTGCCCTCCATCTCCACCGGGTTCTGGGTGGCGACGACCATGAACGGCGGCTCGAGCGGATAGGTCGTCCCGTCCACTGTCACCTGGCGCTCCTCCATGCACTCGAGCAGCGCGGACTGTGTCTTGGGGGACGCCCGGTTGATCTCGTCGCCGACGACGATGTTCGCGAAGACGCCACCGGGCTTGAATTCGAAGTCCCGGCTCTCCTGGTTGAAGACCGACACCCCGGTAATGTCGCTTGGCATCAGGTCCGGGGTGAACTGGATCCGCTGGACGGTGCAGTTGATCGACCGCGCCAGCGACTTGGCCAGCATGGTCTTACCCACGCCCGGGACGTCTTCGATGAGCAGGTGGCCTTCGGCGAGCAGCACCGCGACGGCGAGCCGGATGGCCTCTGGCTTACCTTCGATGACGGTCTCGATGGTGGTCTGAATCCGGCCAGCCGTCTCCGTGAGCTCTGCGATGCCATTGTCGAAGCCGTTGCGCGCGTGGGCTCCGGTCGTCGGGCTCTGGGTCACTCGTTCCTCCAGCGGCTCAATGTCCCCCGAGGCCGGGCGCTGCGCGAGCGCGACTCGACCCGCCCCCACCGTACGTCGTAACGGGGTCGGTCCGGCAGCCGGTTGCCGGGTCGGCAGGGGTGGTGTACGTGGTCATTCACACGCATGACCCGCTCGCGGGATGGTGACTTGTGGGGGGATATGGAGTACGGTGGCGGCAAGTGGAGGGCTGCGGCGGAGTCGTGAGAGGTGGCGCCGGTGTTTCTCGGCACGCACTTCCCACGGTTGGACGACAAGGGCCGGCTGATCCTTCCCGCAAAGTTCCGGGAGCAGCTGGCGGAGGGCGTGGTTATCACCAGGGGCCAGGAGCGGTGCCTGTACGTGTGGCCGCGGGCTGAGTTCCTTCGCTTCACCGAGCGGCTGCGGGCTGCTCCCATCACCAACCGCGGCGTCCGCGACTTCGCGCGGATGCTCTCCGCTGGTGGCAGCGACGAGGTCCCGGACCGGCAGGGCCGCATCCCGATACCGAGCGTGCTGCGCGAGTACGCCGGCCTGGACCGTGACTGCGCGGTCGTCGGCGCCATGGACCGGGTCGAGATCTGGGCACCGGCGGCATGGCGGGCCTATCAGGCCGACAAGGAGCAGCTCTTCGCCGACGTCTCCGAGGAGGTGTTGCCCGGCATCTTCTAGTTCTGATCAGGATTCGGGTTTCCGATTTCTGGTTCCAACGAACCGTGTGTCGAGGTCTCCGGCCCGCTCGCGCTCCTGACGTCCCTTCCCCGGCGCCAGGCGCGGCCCGTGGCGGAGCGGGCGGGGACCTGGCCGCACGGCAATCACATGACGAGACGACGGGGGCGAGAGACAGTGGACCGCAGCCGGCAACCCCAGGGCGGGGAGCACGTCCCGGTGCTGGTCGACCGGGTAGTGGAGCTGCTCGCCCCGGCGCTTGCCATGCCGGGTTCTGTGGTCGTGGACGCCACGCTCGGGCTCGGTGGGCATGCCGAGGCGTTGCTGAAGCGCTGTCCCGCGGTCCGGCTGGTCGGCATCGACCGTGACCCGCACGCGCTGGAGCGGGCGCGGCAGCGGCTGGCGCCGTTCGGCGGCCGGGTAGAGACCGTGCATGGGCGCTACGACGAGCTGCCCTCGGTGCTCGCCGGCCTGGCGCTGGACCGGGTCCACGGCGCGTTGTTCGACCTCGGCGTCTCGTCGCTGCAGCTTGACGACCCCGCGCGCGGCTTCGCGTACTCGCAGGACGCTCCGCTGGACATGCGGATGGACACCTCCGGCGGGCAGACCGCGGCCGACGTCCTCAACAGGTACACAGCGGACGAGTTGGCCCGGGTGCTGCGGGTTTACGGCGAGGAGCGCTTCGCCCGGGCGATAGCGGCCGCGATCGTGCGAAAACGCGAACGGGCTGCGTTCTCTACCAGTGCGCAGCTCGTCGAGCTGGTGCGACAAGCCATCCCGGCGCCGGCCCGCCGCACCGGCGGGCATCCGGCGAAGCGAACGTTCCAGGCGCTTCGCATCGAGGTCAACGCTGAGCTGGCTGCGCTCGAGCGTGCGTTGCCGATTGCTCTCGACGCTCTCGCGGTCGGGGGGAGAATCGTCGTGCTGGCCTATCACTCGCTCGAGGACCGGCTGGTGAAGCGGACGCTGCAGGCCGCGGCGACCAGCACGGCACCGCCCGGGCTCCCCGTCGACGTGCCGGAGCACGGCCCGCAGCTACGCCTGCTCACCCGCGGCGCGGAGACGGCCGGCCCGGCCGAGGTCGCCGCCAACCCCCGCGCCGCCGCGGCTCGGCTGCGTGCGGCCGAGCGCATCCGGGCCGCCGCGTGAGCGCCGCGACCGCCCCGGCTCCCCGGCCGCGACGCGGGAAGGCGAGTGCCGAGCGGGCGCAGCTTCGCCTGGTGGCCGCACCGGCCGGCCGGGCCCGCAGGGCGCCATTCGTCGCGCTGGTGCTGCTTCTCCTCGGGCTCGGCCTGGTGGGGCTGCTGGTGCTCAACACCAGCCTGCAGGAGGGAGCGTTCCGGCTGGCCGAGCTGGAACGCGAGACCACCCTGTTGAGCGACCGCAGGGCGGCACTCGAGAACGAAGTCGCCCGGCTCGCCGAACCGGCGGCACTGTCGCGGCGGGCGGCTGCCCTCGGCATGGTGCCCGTCGACCGGCCCGAGTTCCTGCGTCTGGGCGAACCAGGGGCACCATGACCGCCGAGCGACGGACCGGCCGCCCGGCAACGTCCCGGCCCCGAGCATCAGCCGGCGTCCGGGCAGCCGCCGTAACGGGAACAACGGAGCGCCGTCTCCGTGCCGGTACAGCCGTCGCCACGCCGGTGCGGAGCCAACGGGGGGTTCGGCACGTTCCCGAGCCGGTGCGGCGTGAGCGAGGCGGGTCAGCGAAGCCGGCCCGGGTCGCGGCGGCACGGGCGCCGGCGCGGCGCCCGTCGCCTGCGCCCCCGAAGGTCAAGCGACCGCCCCGGCTGGTCCGGCTGGCGGACCCGAAGCAGCGGCTACACGTCTGCCTGGTTCTGATCAGCATCGTGCTGTCGATGTTCAGCGCGCGCCTGCTGCAGTTGCAGGGGTTGAATGCGTCGAGCTATGTCGCCGCGGCCGGCGACGACCGGGTCCGGTCGTTCCCGCTGCCCGCCGCTCGCGGCACGATCCTGGACCGCGACGGAGAGCCGCTGGCCCGCTCGGTGGCCGCTTTTCACCTGACCGCCGACCAGACCATGGTCGTCAACCCGGCCGCGTACGCACTGCAACTCGACGAGCTGCTGCCGGCCGACCTCGCGTCGATCCAGCGGGCACTCACCGGTACGAAGCGGTTCCACTACATCGCTAAGAACCTCACCCCGGACCTCTGGCGGGCGATCGATGACCTGGACCTGCCTGGCTTGTTCGCGGAACCTGCGTCCGTTCGCGAATACCCGGCCGGCCGGGTCGCCGGCAACGTGATCGGCTTCACCGGCGCAGACGGCCGTGGGCTCGCCGGGCTGGAGCTGTCGATGCAGTCGCGTCTCGCCGGCCGGGACGGCGAGACGACCTGCGAGCTGACACCGTCGGGACGGTGTATGCCGACGGGCAACGCGCGCACTCGTCCGGCAGTGCGGGGGCAGGGCCTGCGCCTCACCATCGACCGGGACATCCAGTGGTACGCCGAGCGGGCGCTCGCCCGCCAGGTGGAGGCGGCCCGTGCCGACGCGGGCAACGTCGTGGTGATGGACACCCGGACGTTCGAGATCGTCGCGGTGGCGACGTCACCGCTGGTCGATCCGAGGGAGCCCGGCGAGACACCCGTGGAAAGCCGGGGTAACCGGGCGCTGGAAGAGGCATACGAGCCGGGTTCGGTGCTCAAGCCACTCACCATGGCGGCGGTGATCGAGAAAGGTGCCGCCCAGCCGGACACCGTGCTGTCGGTGCCCGACCACGTCAGGCGAAGCGGGGAACTGATCAACGACTACTACGACCACCCCAAAGAGCGGATGACGCTGACCGGCGTGTTGGCCAAGTCCAGCAACGTCGGGACGCTGCTCGCGGCGGAGCGGATCGACAAAGCCGCATTTCGGTCGTACCTGTCGGCCTTCGGACTCGGCGAGAAGCCGCGGGTCGGCTTGCCCGGAGAGAGCGCCGGTGTGCTGCCGGCGGAGTGGTCCGCCCTCACCCGGGACACCATCGCGTTCGGCCAGGGCGTGTCGGTCAGCACGGTGCAGCTGGCCGCGGCCTACGCGACCATCGCGAACGGCGGCATCCGGTTGCCGGCTCGGCTGGTGGCCGCGACGATCGACGAGACGGAGACGGCCGCGGCTCCGGGCAGTCCCCGGCGCGTGGTGAGCGAGCCCACAGCGGCCGCCGTCACCCAGATGATGGAAGCGGTCATGGGCGAGGGGGGGACCGGCCGCAGTTCGACCGTGCCGGGCTACCGGGTTGCGGGCAAGACGGGAACCGCGCAGCGCGTCGACCCCGCATGCGGCTGCTACCGCGGATACAACTCCTCGTTCATGGGCTTCGCTCCCGCCGACGACCCGCGCTACGTCGTCGCGGTCTCCCTGCTGAACCCGCGCAACGGCAACTCCGGCGGTCAACTCGCCGGCCCGGTGTTCGCCGATGTCATGGCGTTCACGCTGACGCACATGGGCGTGCCCCCGAGCGGCACGGAGGCGCCGGAGGCCCGGCTGTTCGCCGACTGACCATCGCGACCGGCGCGCGAGTAGCCTCTGCGACCGATGCGTGATCTGCCGCGCCCGGAGCGCGTCACCCAGAAGCCGCTCGAGGAGATAGCTGCCATCGTCGGCCGGCCTGCGGACCGATGTGCCGGGCGAAGCGCCACCGGGATCACCCACGACTCCCGCCGGGTCCGGCCGGGCGACCTGTACGCCGCGTTGCCGGGAGCGCACACGCACGGCGCCGACTTCGCGGACGCGGCCGCGCGGGCGGGAGCGGTGGCGATCCTGACCGATCTGGTCGGAGCCGATCGGACCGGTGGGCGGCTGCCCACGCTGGTCGTCGACGACCCGCGGCGGGTGCTTGGCGCCGTCGCGGCGCACGTGTACGGCCAGCCGGCCCGAGCGCTCACCATGCTCGGAGTCACCGGCACCAACGGCAAGACAACGACCGCGCACCTGGTCGAATGCGGGTTGCGCGCGTCCGGCACCCGCGCTGGGCTGATCGGGACCGTGGAGACCAGCGTCGGGGACGAACACTTCCCCAGCGTGCGGACCACGCCCGAGGCCACCGACCTGCACGCGCTGCTCGCCGTCATGCGGGAGCGCTCGTGTACGGCATGCGTCATGGAGGTGTCCAGCCACGCGTTGGCGCTGGGCCGCGTCGACGGCATCCTGTTCGACGTCGCGGGGTTCACGAACCTGTCACAGGACCACCTGGACTTCCACGCCGACCTGGAGGACTACTTCGCCGCAAAGGCGAAGCTGTTCACTGCGGAGCACGCCCGCCGCGGCGTCGTGGTCGTGGACGACGATTACGGGCGGCGGCTGGCCGCCCGCGCAACCACCTCTGTGCAGAGCGTCAGCACCAGGGGTGGCGACGCCGACTGGCAGGTCGCAGAGCAAGCGGCGGCCGATCGTCCCCGCAGCAGCCTGATCACGGTGCAGCGTCGCGACGACCAGACGAGCTGGCACGTACGACCGCCGATCCCGGGCGAGTTCAACGTGGCCAACACCGTGCTCGCGCTGGCCATGCTGGCCAGTGCGGGCGTCTCCACAGCCGACGCGGCGCGTGCCCTGGACGGCTGCCCCGGCGTTCCGGGCCGGATGGAACAGGTGCGGCCGAGCGCGCTGGACCAGCCGCTCGCGGTGGTCGACTACGCACACACACCCGTCGCAGTAGAGCAAGTGCTGACCGCGCTGCGTCCGGCGACGCCGGGCCGCTTGATCGTAGTGGTGGGCAGCGGCGGCGACCGCGACCCGCTCAAGAGGCCGGCGATCGGAGCGGCCGCCGCGCGCCACGCCGACCTGGTGATCGTGACCGACGACAACCCGCGGTACGAGGACCCGGCGGGCATCCGCGCCGCGGTCCTCGCCGGTGCGCTCGCCGTGCCGGCCGGCGAGCGCGGCCGGGTGGAGGAGGTAGCAGACCGCCGGGCGGCCATTGTGCGCGCGGTGGAGGCCACCTCCGGTGACGCCGACACCGTCGTGGTTGTGGGGAAGGGACACGAGCCGGGCCAGGAGTTCGCCGGCGTCGTGCACCCCTTCGACGACCGCGTCATGCTTCGCGCAGCGCTGACCGAGGTGCGAGACCGGCGCACGCGGACATCGTCGTGATCCCGACGACGCTCGCGGAGATCGCGGCCACCACGGGTGGCCGGCTCGACGCAGGAGCAACCCCGGGCACCGTGGTGCACGCTGCGGTGGTCGCGGATTCCCGGCAGGCGGTGCCCGGTGGGATGTTCGTCGCCGTGCCCGGTCAGCACGTAGACGGGCATGACTTCGCCGCCGAGGCGGTGCGCGCGGGTGCCGTCGCCGTCCTGGCCGAGCGACCGGTCGGCGTGCCGGCCGTGGTGGCGGACGACTCGGTCGAGGCGCTCGGCCGGCTGGCCAGGGCAGCGGTGGACCGGCTCAATGCGGACGTCGTAGGCGTGACCGGTTCGTCCGGCAAGACCACCACGAAGGACCTGCTGGTGCAGGTGCTCGCGGCCCGCGGACCGGTGGCCGGTCCGCCCGGGTCATACAACACCGAGGTAGGCGTGCCGCTCACCGTGCTCACCGCCGACGAGCGCACCCGCACCGTCGTCGTGGAGATGGGTGCCCGCGGAGTCGGCCACATCGCCCGGCTGTGCCGCATCGCCCCGCCGCAAGTCGGCATCGTGCTCAACGTCGGCTCCGCGCACCTCGGCGAGTTCGGCGACCAGGAGACCACCGCCCGGGCGAAGGCGGAGCTGGTCGACGCGCTTCCGGAGGCCGGCACGGCTGTGCTCAACGCCGACGACCCGATGGTGCAGCGGATGGCGAACCGCACGCGCGCCCGGGTGTTGTTCGTCGGCGAGGCGGCCGGTGCGGACATCCGGGCAGAGAACGTCGCCCTCGACGCGGCCGGGCGGGCCGGCTTCACGCTGGCCACGCCGAGCGGCGCCGCCCCGGTGAGCCTCGGCTTGGTTGGCGAGCACCAGGTGGCCAACGCGCTGGCGACGGCGGGAGCCGCGCTCGCGTTGGGCCTGGACCCCGACGTGGTGGCCGAGCAGCTGACCAAGGCGCGCGGGCTGTCCCGGTGGCGGATGGAGGTCACCGACCGGCCGGACGGCGTGACCGTGGTCAACGACGCGTACAACGCGAACCCGGAGTCGATGCGCGCGGCGCTCAAGGCACTCGCCGCCATGGCCCGCGGCCGGCGGACCTGGGCCGTGCTGGGGGAGATGCGAGAGCTGGGGGACGCCTCCGCCGCCGAGCACGACGCGGTGGGCCGGCTGGCGGTCCGGCTGGACATCAACCGGCTGGTTGCCGTGGGAGAAGCGGCGCGGCCGGTCCATCTAGGCGCGGCGCACGAAGGGTCGTGGGGGGAGGAGGCGGCCTGGGTCCCCGACGTCGGCGCGGCACTGGCACTGCTGCGCGCGCAGCTCCGGCCCGGTGACGTGGTGCTCGTGAAGGCGTCCCGTGCAGCCGGGATGGAACGGCTGGCGGAGGCGTTGCTGCGGGAGGTGGCCGGGTGATCCTGGTCCTGACCGCCGCGGTCCTGGGCCTGATCGTTTCCATCTTCGGCACGCCGACAGCGATCCGGCTGCTGGTCCAGCACAACTACGGGCAGCTCATCCGCGACGACGGTCCCACCGGGCATCACGTCAAGCGGGGCACGCCGACGATGGGCGGTGCGGTGATCATCATTGCGGTGCTCACCGGGTACTTCGGCGCCCACCTGGTGCGGCTATCGGCGCCGACGCTGTCCGGGTTGCTGGTGTTGTTCCTCGTGGTGGGGCTGGGTCTGGTCGGGTTCGTCGACGACTTCATCAAGATCTCCAAGCAGCGCAGCCTGGGTCTGCGCACAGGGCCGAAGTTCGCCGCCCAGGCCTTCGTCGGCGTGGTGTTCGCCGTGCTGTCACTGCGATTCCCGGACGAGCAGGGATACACGCCGGCGTCCGAGTACCTGTCGGTGCTGCGGGACACCGGGCTGGTGCTGCCGGCTGCGCTGTTCGTGATCTGGGCGCTCATCATCGTGGCTGGCGCGTCGAACGGCGTGAACCTCACCGACGGGTTGGACGGGCTCGCCACCGGCGCCTGCGTGATGGTGTTCGGCGCGTACACGCTGATCGGCGTCTGGCAGTACAACCAGAGTTGCCAGGTGACCCCGGGACCGACGTGTTACGAGGTGCGTGATCCGCTCGACATCGCGGTGCTCTCCGCAGCGCTGGTCGGGGCCTGCTTTGGGTTCCTGTGGTGGAACGCCGCGCCCGCGAGGATCTTCATGGGGGACACCGGCTCGCTCGCCCTGGGGGGCGCGCTGGCTGGCCTTGCGATCGTCAGCCGCACCCAGCTGCTGCTGCTCGTGCTCGGCGGGCTGTTCGCGCTGATCACGCTGTCGGTCGCGTTGCAGGTCGGCTGGTTCAAGGCGACCGGCGGCAAGCGGTTGTTCCGCATGGCGCCGCTGCAGCACCACTTCGAGCTGACCGGCTGGAACGAAGTGACCATCGTCGTCCGGTTCTGGATCATCGCCGGCGTGTTCGTCGCCCTCGGACTCGGCGTCTTCTACGCCGAGTGGGTGGTGGGTGCGTGACCGCACCGGGGTGGCTCGCCACGGCCGACCGGGACAGCCCGTGGCCGGAGCTGCGGGTCGTCGTGGCCGGCATCGCGGTCTCCGGTTTTGCCGCCGCAGACGCCCTGGTCCGGCTCGGCGCCGAGGTCACGGTCGTCGACGAGCGTGACGGCGAACCGGAGCGCGAGCGGGCGACCGTGCTCGAGATCCTCGGCGCCACCACCCGGCTCGGCCCCGGCGCCGCCGACCAGCTACCCCACGGCACCCAGTTGCTGGTGACCTCGCCCGGCTGGCGGCCGGACGCGCCGCTACTGGCGGCGGCGACTCGCGCCCGGGTCTTGGTGTGGGGCGAGGTGGAACTGGCGTGGCGACTGCGCGACCCCCACCGGCCGGCCCGCTGGCTTGCGGTCACCGGCACGAACGGCAAGACCACCACGGTGCGCATGCTCGCCGAGATGCTGTCCGCCGCCGGCCTGCACGCAGCCGCGGCCGGCAACGTCGGGTCTCCCGTGATCGCCGCGGTGCTGCATCCGCAGCCGTACGACGTCATCGCGGTCGAGCTGTCCAGCTACCAGCTGCACTGGACGCAGTCCATGACCGCCCGGTCGGCCGCGGTGCTCAACGTCGCTCCCGACCACCTGGACTGGCACGGGTCGTACACCGCCTACGCCGCGGCGAAGGGCCGGATCTACCAGGGCGTCGAGGTGGCGTGCGTCTACAACGTGGCCGACCCGCAGACCGAGCGGCTGGTGCGAGCGGCGGACGTGACCGAGGGGGCGCGGGCGATCGGTTTCACGCTCGGCGTCCCGCAGGTCGGCATGGTCGGCGTCGTGGACGGAGTCCTCGCCGACCGGGCGTTCGTCGCCGAGCGGCAGACGTCGGCTGCCGAGCTCGGCTCCGCCGCCGACATCGTTCCGCCCGCTCCGCACAACGTGGCCAACGCGCTCGCCGCCGCGGCACTCGCCCGCTCCATCGGCGTGCCACCGGTCGCCGTCCGCGACGGCTTGCGCGCGTTCCGGCCGGATCCCCATCGCATCGAGGTGGTGGGGACCGTGGACGGCGTGGTGTACGTCGACGACTCGAAGGCAACGAACACCCATGCGGCGCTCGCGTCGCTGCAGGCGTACGACGACGTGGTGTGGGTGGCCGGCGGCCTCGCGAAGGGAGCGCGGTTCGACGAGCTGGCGGCAGCGGCCGGCCCGCGGCTACGCGGCGCCGTGCTGATCGGCGCCGATCGGCAGCTCCTCGCCGACGCGCTGGCGCGACACGCGCCCGACGTCCCGGTGGTCGAGGTGGACAGTACCGACAATCAGGTCATGGATCGCGTGGTGGCTGCGGCAGCACGGCTCGCCCGGCGAGGTGCAACGGTGCTGCTGGCGCCCGCCTGCGCCTCGATGGACATGTTCGCCAACTATGCCGCCCGCGGCGACGCCTTCGCCGCGGCCGTTCGGCGCCGTGCCGGCCGACCGTGACGCGCCGCCGCCGGCCCTCTCGGCGCTAGGGCTCGGGCCGCTGTGGCGGCTGCTGCGGCGGCCGCTCGCTTCGTATTATTTGCTGATCGGCTCGGCCGGGCTGCTGCTCACGCTCGGCCTGATGATGGTGTTCTCCGCGTCCAGCGTCTTCTCGCTGCGCACCTACGGGTCGTCGTACTACGTCGCCGTCCGCCAGCTGGCCTGGGTGATAGCCGCGCTGCCCGTAGCGTTCGTGGCTGCCCGGCTGTCGCCGGCCAGGCTGCGCTGGATCGGTGTGCCGCTGCTGGTGGCTTCGGTGGCGCTGCTGGTCCTGACATACCTCCCCGGGTTCGGTGTCTCGGTCGGTGGAAACCGCAACTGGATCGACTTCGGCGGGCCGTTCCGCTTCCAGCCGTCGGAGCTGGCGAAGCTGGGCCTGGTGCTCTGGGGCGCCGCCGTGCTCGGGCGGTCGGAGCGGCTGGTGCGGGAGTGGCGCCAGGTCATGCTGCCGTTCGTGCCGGTGGCGGTGCTCGTAGTGGCGCTCACCGTGGGGCAGGGCGACCTCGGCACCGCGGTCGTGCTGATGGCGGTCGTGCTCATCATGGTGTGGGTCGTCGGTATCCCGAGCTGGCTGTTCAGCCTGGCGGTGGGCGCCACGACCGTCGTCGGGTTCTACTTCGTGATGGCGGCCGAGCACCGGCTCGACCGGGTGCGACTGTTCCTCGACCCTTTTGCCGACGTCGAACACCGTACGTTTCAGGCCGCGCACTCCGTCTATGCGTTCGCCGGTGGTGGCTGGTGGGGACGCGGGCTGGGCGGCAGCATCGAGAAGTGGGGCGGGCTGCCCGAGGCGCACACCGACTTCATCTTCGCGATCATCGGTGAGGAGCTCGGGCTTCCGGGAACCCTCATGGTGCTGCTGCTGTTCCTGGTGCTCGGCTACGCCGGCGTGCGGATCGCGTCGAACACGCGCGACCCGTTCGTCCGGCTGGCCGCAGGGGGCATCACCGGCTGGTTGCTGGTGCAGGCCCTGGTCAACATGGGTAGCGTGCTCGCGGTCTTGCCGATCGTCGGCGTTCCGCTGCCGTTGGTGTCCTACGGTGGTTCGGCGCTCATGCCGATGGTGGTGGCCGTCGGCGTGCTGGTGTCGTTCGCCAAGAATGAGCCAGGCGCGCGGGCGGCCCTCGCCGCACGGCGGCAAGCCCGCCGACCACGCTGACCTGCCAGCCCTAGGGAAAGGAGCGACTCCGCTGTGCACGTCGTACTGGCGGGCGGAGGCACGGCGGGTCACGTCGCGCCGGCGCTCGCCACGGCGGACGCGCTGCGCAGGAGCGACCCCGCCGTGGGCATCACCGCACTCGGTACCGAGCGCGGCCTGGAGAAACAGCTCGTTCCCGCGCACGGGTACGAGCTGGCACTGATCCCTGCGGTGCCGTTGCCACGCCGGCCGAGCGGTGACCTGCTCACGCTGCCGGCGCGGCTGCGCACGGCGATCCGGAACGCGGCGGAGGTGTTGCACGCCAGCGTGGCGGACGTCGTCGTCGGCTTTGGCGGCTACGTCTCCCTACCGACCTACCTGGCGGCGCGCCGGCTCTCGGTGCCGATCGTCGTGCACGAGGCGAACTCGATCCCCGGACTCGCCAACCGGATAGGCGCCCGCCTCACCCGGCACGTCGCAGTCGCCTCGCCGCAGATTCGGCTGCCGCACGCGACGCACGTCGGGATCCCGCTGCGCCGATCCGTTGCCACGCTCGACCGCGCTGCAGAGCGTGCAGCGGCCCGTGCTGCGTTCGGACTGCGGCCGGACCTGCCGACCCTGCTCGTGTTCGGTGGCAGCCAAGGGGCGCGGCGCATCAACACCGCGATGGCCGGTGTGGTCGCGGCACTGACCGCGGCGGGAATCCAGGTGCTGCACGCGGTGGGCGCGGGGAACGAGTCGGCTGTTGCGACCGTTGTCGGCGACGTCCCGTACGTCGCCGTGCCCTACGTCGAGCGCATGGAGCTCGCCTACGCGGCCGCAGACCTGGCGTTGTGCCGGGCGGGTGCGATCACGTGCGCCGAGATCGCCGCCGTCGGCTTGCCGGCGATCTTCGTCCCGTTGCCGCACGGTAACGGGGAACAGCGGCTCAACGCGCGTCCGCTGATGGCGGCCGGTGGTGCGTTGCTCGTGGACGACGCCGCGTTGACGGGCACCTGGGTCGCAGAACACGTACCCTCCCTGCTGGCCGACGGCGCGCGGCTCGCCGCGATGAGCGAGAAAGGCGCCCTGCTCGGCCGGCGGGACGCCGACGAGCGGCTCGCACAGATGGTGCGGCGCGCGGCCGCTGGTACGGGAGGTTCGTGGTGATCGTCGCGCCACCGGACCGGGTGCTGCCCGCCGAGCTGCTCGGCCGGGTGCACTTCGTCGGCATCGGCGGCGCCGGGATGAGCGGCATCGCGAAGATCATGCTGGCCCGTGGCATCGTGGTGTCCGGCAGCGACGTGAAGGACTCGAGTGTGCTCACCGGCCTGCGGGCGCTCGGCGCGACCATCCACGTGGGCCACTCCGCCGCGTACGTGGCGGGTGGGGACACCGTCGTCGTGTCCACCGCCATCCGGGAGACCAACCCCGAGGTGGTCGAAGCTCGGCAGCGCGGGCTGCGAGTCCTACCGCGGGCGGCCGCGCTGGCGTCGGTGATGGCCGGGCGCCGCGCCGTCGCGGTCGCGGGGACGCACGGCAAGACGACTACGACCTCGATGCTCACGATCGCGCTCCAGCACTGCGGCGCAGACCCGTCGTTCGCGATCGGCGGCCAACTGAACGAGTCGGGAGCCAACGCGCACAACGGCAGCGGCCGCATCTTCGTGGCCGAGGCCGACGAGAGCGACGGCTCGTTCCTGGTGTACGACCCACAGGTCTCGATCATCACCAACGTCGAGGCAGACCACCTGGACAACTACCGGACTGCTGACGCATACACCCGTGCGTTCGACGCCTTCGCGCTCAGGGCGAAGGGGTTTCTGGTCGTGTGCGCGGACGACCCGGGCGCACTCACCGTCGGGATGCGGGCAAGAGCAGCTGGCGTGCAAGTGCGCACCTACGGGGAGTGCGCCGAGGCCGACGTCCGGGTTGCGGGCATCGACCTTGCCGGCATCGGGGTGTCGTTCGACGTCGTCGAACACGACAGGAACGCCGGCCGGCTGCACTTACGCGTGCCGGGGAGGCACAACGCGCTCAACGCGGCGGCAGCGCTCACCGCCGGCATGGGTCTCGGGTACACCAGCCACCAGCTATGTGAGGGGCTTGCCGGGTTCACCGGGACGCGGCGCCGGTTCGAATTCAAGGGATACGCGGCCGGCGTGTGGGTGTACGACGACTACGCGCACCACCCGACGGAGGTCGCCGCGGTGCTTACCGCGGCGAGACCGTT
>JACVRX010000080.1 GCA_014534205.1 Jiangellaceae bacterium | reverse complement strand
GCTCCGTGATGCGGCCGACTCGGGCTAACAAGCCCGATGGCTACCTTCTAGGCTCATACCGCATCGCCACCGCCCCCGAGCCGAACTCCAGCCGGCTCACGAGCTTCAAGTCGACACGCTTCGATAGCCCCGCGAACAACGTCGGCCCATGGCCCACCAGCCGGGGCTGCACGACGAACTCGTACTCATCGATCAAGCCCAACTCCGCTAACGCCTGCGGGAGTTTCACGCCTCCCACGAACAGCCCCTTGCCCGACTCCCGCTTGAGCTGCTGAACGGCCTTCCCCAGATCCCCGCGAACGAGCTCCGCGTTCCAATCGACGTGATCCAGCGTGCTCGACACAACGTACTTCTTTGCCGCATCGATCGTCCGGGCGAAGGGTTCCATCCAATCAGGCCTCGCTCCCGCCCGCGCCGGCGGCCGCCACGCCGCCTCCATCATTTCGTAAGTCACCCGCCCAAAGAGGAGGGCATCGGCCTGGTCGAGGTTCTCGACCGCGTGGCGGTGCAAGTCTTCGTCCACCAACCCTTCACGATGATCGCAGCACCCGTCCAAAGTGACGTTGATGGAATACCGAAGGGGTCGCATTTCGGGCTCCTGAAGCTGGCCGATATCGCGCGACTCGCGGCGGCTCGAGTGCACGATCGCACCGCGGTCGCTCCCGACGCTGTCCGACCGTGCACACATACGCCATCACCACAGCCTAGAACGCACCAATTAGTGGCACCCTGATTAGTGAGCACCCTGATGCACGAACCCGCAGGTCAAAGCCACGCAGTCAGCAACAGACGCTCACGTGATAAAAGTCAGGTCAACGCCGGGGAGTGGCCACCGTTCGGGGGAGTTCGGGGCTACGGCGGCGGTACCGGCTGTGACGGAGCGCGCCGGGACTACGTACGCTGCCCGCATGGCTGTGTCGTCGCTCATGGTTCCGTTGGGTACGCAGGCGCCCGAGTTCTCTGTGCCGGACGTCAGCGGACGGACGGTGCGCCTGGACGATTTCGCTCCGGCGCCGGCGTTGCTGGTCGCGTTCCTCTGCAACCACTGCCCGTACGTCCGACACATCGAGGCCGAACTCGGCCGAGTGCTTTCGCGATACCCGAGCATTGCCGTGGTGGGCATCTGCACAAACGACGCCGACGCCTACCCCGATGACCGACCGGAACGGCTGGCCGAGCAGGCGCGGCGGGCCTCCTGGACGTTCCCGTACCTGGTCGACAGCGACCAGACCGTCGGCAGGGCCTACGACGCCGCCTGCACGCCGGACTTCTTCCTCTACGACGCGCAACGCCGCCTCGCTTACCGGGGCGCCTTCGACGAATCGACGCCGGGCAACGGCAAGCCGGTCACCGGGGCGCTACTCGCCGAGGCCATCTCGCAGGTGCTCGCCGGCGAGCGGGTGCCCGAGCCGCACCGGCCCAGCATGGGCTGCTCGATCAAGTGGCGGTCATAACGCCGTTCCGCTTCCGTGATCATGTACGTCTTGCTCACGATTTCGGCGGCACAGTGCACGTGATCATGAGGTTCGCGCGATGAGGAAGATCGTCTTGATGATGTCGGTGTCCCTCGACGGGTTCATCGAGGGGCCGAACCGCGAGCTCGATTGGCACCTGGTCGGCGACGAGGTGCACCACCACTTCAACGAAGTGCTCGGGGCGATGGGTGCATTTCTCGCGGACGCTGCAGCAGGCGGGCTGGAACACCACGATCATGCGCGAAGTCGACGCCGAACAGATCACGGAGCTCAAGTCCCAGCCGGGTGGCGATCTGAGCCCTTGGTGGTGCCGATCTCGCCGCGGCGTTCAGGCAGCACGACCTGATCGACGAGTACCGCCTCTATGTCCACCCGGTCGTCATCGGACGGGGCAAGCCGCTGTTCCCCACATCGGACGCGATCATCAAGCTCCGGCTCACCGAGACCCGGGCATTCGGCAACGGCGTCGTTCTGCTCCGCTACGAACGTACGAACGACTCGGGAATGCTCTGGCACGCTGAGTGATCGGCACGCTGTCCGGTCGCCTCGGTGCTCGGTTTATAGCGCGTTGTGGACCCAATTAACGTGCCGATTGGAATGGAAGGCTGCGTTCTCGTCGTGGAGCACCAACGGCTGTTGATCATCTCGGACACTCACGTCCCGAAGCGGGCGCGTGACCTGCCTGCCGACCTCTGGCAGGCGGTCGACGCCGCCGACGTGGTCATCCACGCTGGTGACTGGGTCGATGTCGCGCTGCTCGACGCGCTCGAGACTCGATCGGCGCGACTCGTCGGGGTATACGGCAACAACGACGGGCCGGAGATACGCCGCCGCCTTCCGGAGGTGGCCCGAGTCGCGATCGCCGGAGTGCGCGTGGCCGTCATCCACGACACCGGCCCGGCGATTGGCCGCGCGGAGCGGTCTGCCTTTCGCTTCCGCGACGACGACGTCCTGGTGTTCGGGCACAGCCACATCCCGTGGGACTCGACCGCGTCCACCGGGCTGCGGCTGCTCAACCCCGGCTCGCCCACCGACCGCCGACGCCAGCCGCATTGCACCTACCTCAGCGCCGTGGCAACGGACCGCGGTTTGGTGAACGTCACCCTTCACCGGGTGGTGCCGCCTCGTGGCCGGACGCACTGGTAAGTAGCGGAGTTCCACCTCTGTGCACTGACCGCCTGCGTCAGGCAGTCGCCGGGCGAGCAGGGATACTGCTCCCGCCGAATGATCGGAGGCGGACATCGTGGCAAAGACCAAGGACGATCCAGCAGCCGTCGACCAGTACTTGGCTGGCCTGCCTGCGGAGGAGCGGAAAACCCTCGAAGAGTTGCGACAGCTGATCAAGTCCACTGTTCCGGGCGCGCGGGAGCGCATTTCCTACGGCACGTCGGTGATCTTTGCGCTGGACCGGGACCTGGTCGGCTTCGTCTCGCAGCCGAATCACCTGTCGTTCTTCACGATGAGCCCCAGCCTCGCCAAAGCCATGAAGACGGAGATCACGAAGACGCACAAGGTCTCCGGTGCGACCATCCATTTCACGGCCGACAGCCCGCTTCCCGAGTCGTTGGTGAAGAAGATCTTGCAAGCCCGGGTGAGCGGGTCGTAGATCTGCACGCGACTGCGCCCCCCAACGTCGGCGCCTACTGCACTCGATCGCGCGCGGTTCGGGCCAGATGCCGCGCCCGGCGCAACGGTTCGGGTGTCCGCCACCTGCCCGAGTACTTCGATACAACGGCCACTGCTGTGGGTGCGTCGATGCGCCACGCGGCATGAACGGCAAGCGGCCGGACGCCCGGTTTGGTGCGCAACCAGAACCCGACGACTTCGCCGTCGTGCACCAATGGACTTGTTGCGCCTCGGCGGTCCCGCGGTGGCTGACCGTGGGCGAGCAACGGGCGATGGGTGACCCCGACGGTGGGGAGATCCAGCACGGCACCGAGGTGCAGGGCAAGCCCTGCGCGGCGGGGATGGTCCTTGCCGGTGGCGTCGACGAGCAGGACGTCCGGACGATCGGGTAGGCCGCCCACGACGCGCTCGAGCACCGGTCCGATGCGCAACGCGAGAAGTCCGGCTTCGTACGGTGCACCCGCCCGGCCGGTCGTCACGTTGTGTCCCGCCAGACCTCGGCCCCGCATCACCACGGCCGCCGCCCAGATCGGGTCGCCCGCTTCGCCGCGGCCGCTGATGCCGGCTGGAAGGCAGGCGAAACAACCACCGACGAGCAACTCGTGGTCCGGCGGCAGCCACGGGTCTGGCGTTTCGGTCGCCAGCGCTCGCTGTGCCCCCACCAATTGTGTGGAGTCCCGTGGCCAGGAGGGCATTGGAGCAGCCTCCGCCTCCGAGTGGGTGGCAATCCACTTCAGAGTCGTCCCTTGTGAAGATCGGCCGGCTCCAGTAGGACTGGCTCCCAACTGGACCGCTCTGGATGTACGAGGAGGAGTCGGATGAGCGTCTATCGGGTGACCGACGTCATCGGCACGAGTACGCAGTCCTGGGAGGACGCAGCAATGGAGGCCGTGCGGACGGCCGGTCAGACTATCCGCGACCTGCGCGTTGCCGAGGTCATTGCGCAGGACATCCACATAGAGGCCGACGGTAAGGTCACCTACCGCACCAAGCTTCGGCTGTCCTTCAAGTACCAGACGGAGCGCTGACGCGCCCGGGCCCGCACCGGCCATCACCAGGCGAGCCGCCACATCACGATGCTGGCAGGGCGTGCAGACTGTACCTGCGGGGTGGTGTACGTGGTTGTTCCGGAGTGTGAGTCGGCAGGCAGCCGGAATCATGACGGCGGGGTGGTTGGCACCATAAGGCAGCGCCGCCGTTGAATAGCAGTGTGGCAATCACCGAGTCAGTCACCGCGGCGCCTGGTACCTTTCCCGGAGCGTTGACTGACCGCACCTTCGAGGCGTTGATCTTCGACTGGGACGGTACCGCAGTGCCCGACCGGAAGGCGGACGCGACGGCAGTCCGGTCACGGCTGGAGGCGCTGTGCCGCGCTGGCGTGCACGTGTTCGTGGTGAGCGGCACCCACGTCGGTAACGTCGACGGGCAGCTCGGCGCGCGCCCCGACGGGACCGGCCGGTTGTTCCTGTGCCTCAACCGCGGGTCCGAGGTGTTCGAGGTCCAGCCGGCTGGGCCAGCCCTGGTGTACCGCCGGGAGGCGACCGACGACGAGGAGCACGGGCTGGACCGGGCCGCCGCGCTCACCATCGAGCGGCTCCGGGCGAAGGGCGTCTCGGCGGACGTCGTCACCGAACGGTTGAACCGCCGCAAGATCGACGTCATCCCCGAGCCGGAGTGGTCCGATCCGCCCAAGGCGCGCATCGGCGGGCTGCTGGACGCGGTGACCGCACGGCTCCGCGCCGCGGGCGTCACAGACATCGGCGAGGTGGTGCGCATTGCTGCCGCCGCAGCCGCCGACGCCGGCCTGGCCGGCGCCCGAATCACCAGCGACGTCAAACATGTCGAGATCGGCTTGACCGACAAGGGCGACTCGGCCCGGTGGGCCGCTCACTGGCTGGCCAGCCGAGGCATCACCGGTGGGCTGGTCCTGGTGAGCGGCGACGAGTTCGGTCCGGTCGGCGGAGTCGTCGGGAGCGACTCGTTGATGGTCGTCCCGGAGCTGGCGCGGGCAGTCGTGGTAACCGTCGGGGCCGAGCCGGGCGGAGTCCAGGACGGAATCATTCAGCTGTCCGGGGGCCCCAACCGCTTTCTCGAGGTGCTCGACGCGCAACTCGACCGCCGCGACGCTCGGCGGGTGCCCTGGATGGACGAGGACCCGCGGTGGGTTCTCCATCTGCCCGAAGGCGCGGGCACCGAGCGGACGGCCGAAGCGCTCGGTGCCCTGTGCAACGGCTGCGCCGGCGTGCGCGGCGACGGCGGCGGCGGTCACGCGCAGCTGTTCGTCGTCAATGGTGTCTACTCCGACGGCGACAATCCCCGGCTGTTGCCCGGACCACTGTGGACCGCGCTGGCGGTCGAACCGGGCCAGCGCGACGAGCACCAGCAGGTGGACCTGCGCACGGGCCTGCTAGGGCGCCACGAGGACACCGGGCTGCGCGCCGTCCGGTTCGTGTCGATGGCCGATCCGCATGCGCTCGGCGTACGGGCCGAGGGCTCGGCGCAGGACCTCCAGCGGATCGACGGGCTCGGCCATCCCGGCGCCCCCGATGTGAGCTTCGAGCACACGCATCAGGCCGACGCCGAGTTGGCCCGGACAACGACCGCCGACGGTGTGGGGATCGTCGTCGCGGCGCGCGACCGGGAACAGGTCCGCGACAGCCGCCGCGTCGTGGAGCGACTGGCCGCCTGGACGGCGGGTCCAGCGCCCGATTGGAACGACGCTCTCGAGCGATTGTCGCGAATCGACCGAGCCGGCTTCGACCGGCTGCTCGCCGAGCACCGGGCTGCGTGGGCCGAGCGCTGGCAGGACGCCGAGGTGAGCATCGAAGGCAACGCCGACGACGAGCTGGCCGCACGGTTTGCAGTGTTCCACCTGCTGTCCGCGGCGCCCGGGGAGGGCGAGGCGGCGGTCGGCGCTCGTGGCCTCACCGGCCCGGCCTATGGCGGTCACGTCTTCTGGGACGCCGATGTGTTCGTGCTGCCCGCGCTGGCGGCGATCCGGCCGGCCGCAGCGCGGTCCATGCTGGAGTACCGAATGCGCCGGCTTACCGCCGCGCGTGAACTGGCCACCAAGCGCCGCCGCTCCGGTGCGCGCTTTCCCTGGGAATCGGCCGGCGACGGCTCGGACGTGACGCCGTCACTGGTGCCGGGCCGGGACGGCAGTCCGATCCAGGTACGCACCGGCACGCACCAGGTGCACATCGTCGCGGACATCGCGTGGGCTGCGGTGCAGTACGCCGCATGGACCGGCGACACGGCGTTCCTCACCGGCCCCGGTCGGGACCTGGTGCTCGACACGGCTCGTTACTGGGCGAGCCGCGCCCGTTACGGCCCCGACGGCCGGGCTCACCTCTACGGGGTGATGGGCCCCGACGAATACCACCAGGTCGTCGACGACAACGCCTACACCAACGTGATGGCGCGCTGGCACCTGCGCCGCGCGGCGGGCATCGCCGAGGCAACCGGAGGCGATCGGGCCGAGGGTGCTGCGTGGCGCCAGCTTGCCGACGCCCTGGTCGACGGCCTCCACCCGGCCCGCGGCGGGTACGAGCAGTTCGCCGGCTATGACGACCTTGAACCGCTGCTTGTTCGCGACATCGCGCAACGGCCGGTCGCGGCGGACCTGCTCCTCGGCGAGGACCGGCTGGTGGGCTCGCAGGTGATCAAGCAGGCGGACGTCGTCATGCTGCACCACCTGCTGCCTGACGAGGTTGCTCCGGGCTCGCTCATCGCCGACCTCGACTACTACGAACCGCGCACGGCACACGGCAGCTCGCTGTCGCCGGCGATCTACGCCGCGGTCCTGGCCCGCGCGGGCCGGCCGGAGGAGGCGCTCGAGCTGTTCCGCGTGGCCGCCCGGCTGGACCTGGACGACATCACCGGCACCACCGCCGGCGGTTTGCACCTCGCCACCTTCGGTGGCGTCTGGCAGGCGTTGGCCTACGGCTTCCTCGGCCTGCGAACCCACGACGACGTGCTCGACGTCGACCCACGATTGCCATCTGCCTGGCAGGCACTCGGGCTACGGCTACGGTTCCGCGGCGCCCGAATCGGGGTACGAGCCGATAGCGACGCGGTCGCCATCTCGTGCAGCGAGCCGTGTTTCGTGCGGGTTGCCGGTGGTGACCGCGTGCGGTGCGACCCGCCGGGCCGCAGCTTCCCATGGGGAGCCGACGATGAAGACGGTGCTAGCCGCGCTGGACGCTAGCGCGGCCGCGCGGCCGGTGCTCGAGACCGCGCTCGGCTTTGCACGGCTGACGGACGCCACGGTGCACGCGGTGCACGTCACGGACGGCCCGGTGACGACACCGGAGTCGCTCGCCACCCGCGCGGGCGTGGACCTCCGGCTGCTCGACGGGCCGGTCGATGCCGCACTGCTCGACGCGCTGGCCGGAGCAGAAGTCATCGCTGCGGTCCTCGGTGCCCGGGCAACACCCGGGGGCCGGCGCCCCACCGGGCGGCACTGCGGAAGCGTCGTGGAGCAGGCCCGCAAGCCGGTCCTCGTGGTGCCTCCGGAGGCGGCCGGTGAGGCACCACGGTCCATCCGGCGACTGCTGGTGCCGCTCGACGGGACCGAACTGACGTCCCGGCCGGTGGTGGACGTGCTGTGCCCGCTGCTCGCCGACCAGGTCGAGTTCCTGGTGCTGCACGTTTTCACCAGAGACACGATGCCTCGCGTGCTTGATGATCCGCGGCGCGACCTGGAGCTCTGGGGCGGGGAATTCCTGGCCCGGCACTGTCCCAACGCCACCGAGATCGAGCTGCGTGTGGGATCGGTGCAGGCCCAGGTGGCTGCCGTCACGCGGGAGCAGCCGGCGGACCTCATCGTGTTGAGCTGGTCGCAGGACAGCTCCCCTGGACACGCCGCCGTCGTCCGGGACGTCCTGGCCGACACCACCCTCCCCGTGATCTTGCTACCTGCGCTTCTGGAATGACCACGTACACCACCCCTGCCCGTACATCACCAGGCCTGCAGGCCTGGTGATGTACTAACTCGCCTAGTGATGGCCCCCTCCGCTGATCGCCACGACCCTGCGGCGGCTTCCGGCCTACCGTTTGTCCGTAGCGGACGACAGCCCGGCGGGAGATGTCGCCGCCCGTGAGAGCGCCGGGGTTTAGCGGAGGTAACCGTGCAAGGTCTGCTGCTTGACATCGACGGCGTGCTGTACGTGGGGGACGAGGTGGTCTCGGGCGCGGCTGAAGCCGTCACGTGGCTGCACAAGGAAGGTCTGCCGCACTTGTTCGTCACCAACACGACGTCGAGACCGCGGTCGTCCATCGTTGCGAAGCTGGCCAGTCTGGGAATGGCTGTGGACGAGTCGGATGTCCTCACACCGGCGCTCGCCGCGGCCGAATGGCTACGTAGCCGAGCGCCCGGCCGGCCGGCGCTCTTCGTCCACGAGACGACGGCGGCTGAGCTCGCCGATTTCGAACCGCTGGCCGCCGATGCGCAAGACGGCGCATCCGCCGTGGTCGTCGGCGACCTCGGGGATCGGTGGGACTTCGCCACACTGAACCGGGCGTTCCGGTTGCTCATGTCCGCGGATCGACCGCCGCTCGTCGCACTCGGCATGACTCGCTACTGGCGGGCTCAAGACGGACTACGGCTCGACACCGGGCCGTACGTGCGCGCGCTCGAGTACGCCACCGGTGCCACAGCAGTCGTGCTCG